>JBIKOX010000085.1:0-11522 GCA_044357775.1 Bacteroidia bacterium
AATATGTATTTAGGTTTAGGCAAACTGTTATAAAATTAAAAAAATAATAAATATAGACTCTAACTATTTATACTTGAACTAACATGAACTAACAATTGTGCAATAATTTTAAAAAGAGGTCAATCGATTCTATTACTGTATGTTCATTTAAAATCCAATTTAATTATAGTTGCAGCTCAGTAAAAGATGCAGCAACTTGCAATTGCTCTATCTAACTATTATTTCAAATATTTAACGATAAACTATTTTGCAAATTAAGTACTACTTGAACTAAGATGAACTTCAAACTATACTTTAAACTCATGATATTTAAAAAATGATGTTTTATTAATTAGTAAGGCAAAAATAGTAGCAACCATTTTTACCAATAATTTAAAATTTATTTTACAGAGTGGATATTAGAAAGATTATTAGAATTAATAAACTCATCATAGCTGAGCGCACTGGCACACCAAAAACCCTCAGCGCCTACTTGGCTGTAAGTGAGCGAACAACTCACCATTATTTAAGGTTTATGCGCAATGAATTAAAGGCTCCTATAAAGTGGGACGCTAAGAAGAGAACGTATACTTATAAAAACGGGGGCGAATTAAAAATGGAATGGCAAGAAAAAATAGATGATGCAGTTTAATATTTAAGTAGTATTTATTAAAGTAACTAGTTTACTATTACATTCATATATTAGCAGAAATTTTTTGTAAATATAAATGGTTGTTCTTTTTATTTATATTATTGTCATACTTTTAATTACTTACTTTCAAAAGCAGGAATTATTAAAAGGTGTTTTTAAAACTAGTAAAAAAACTACTTGGTTTATCTCAGGCATTTCCTTATTTATGTACTATGTTACTGTTGAGCAAGGGCAAGTTATTACTGGCATTTTAGCCGCTCAAGGCATGTGGGGCCTTTGGATTTTTTGGTCGAGTTTATTAGGTTCATTTGTATTACCATTTGTTTTTGCTCCCTTATGGTCAAAGCTTGATTTTATAACAGATAATCAATTTTTATTATTTCGTTTTTCAGGGTTTGGTGCTAAAGTATTACATGCATTTCGTGCTTTTTATGTTGGCGGCATTGTTGTAGCCATTCTTTTAAGTTATCATATATTAGCTTTTTCGCGAGTCATTGAAATTTATTTTCACCTTGATAAATTTTCTTCAATTTTCATAACAGGGTTAATTTTAATAGTATTTGCTTTAAAAAATAGTTTCCAAATTAAATTAAAGACAGATTTTTTTCATTCGTTTATTTATTTTTTAGTGTTGTTTACGGCATTTTATTATTTGTACACTGCAAGTGGTGGATTAAAAGTTGCCATCGATAATTTTAGAAATACAGGTCCATTTAAATTAAATTTATTTCCACCATCTGAAGTTAAATTTGCTTGGACATCTTGGTTTGCATTTGTTTTTATACAATGGTGGAGTGCTCAGATGTTTGATGGCGGTGGCCCAGAAATGGCAAGATTTACAGCTGTAAAAGGCAAGCGCAACGCTATTTTAACTGCCTTGTTTCCTATTTTGCTTTATGCCTTTTTATTTTTCATTCTGGTAATTATGGCTCTTTTAGTTTTATCAATTCAGCAAACTAATTTAGGAGAATCTCAATTTATCTACACGATATTTAATTGTGTACCCGAATTTTTTAAGATATTTTGTTTAATTGGATTTTTTGGAATGTTTATTACAACTGCCGAATCTCAGTTAAGTTGGGGCGGTTCTTTTTTAACGGTTGACTTGTATAAAAAGTACTTAAATCCAAAGCAAAGTGAAAAACATTTTCAAATCATTTCTTTTTCTGCTATGCTACTCTTATCTGTGTGCGGTGTTGTAATAGCTTTTAACTTAAATAGTTTACAAGCATTGTTAAAAATTGTATTCAGTATTTCTGCGGGTGTTGCACCTGTCTTTATTTTAAGATGGTTTTGGTTTCGCATTAATGCTTGGTCGCAATTAAGTGCTATGATTTCATCGGGCGTTTACACATTACTTTTCCCCTATTTCTTTAATACAAATAGTGTTATATATGGCTTTGCTTTTGAGGAAGCACGATTAATAGCTGTTACCGTTCTTACCACGTTAACATGGCTTATCGTCACTTTTTTAACAAAAAAAGATGATGTAGAAATTATTGAAAGAATGAAGCAGATTATTCCTGATAAAAGAACACTGGGAAAACAATTTGCTTTGGCCTTTGGTTTTGGTTTCGCTGTAGTATTGATAGTTCTTTTTGTATGGAAGTTGATATTAATGTAATCCTATAAATTGGCGTTAAAAAACTTATATTTAGTCTTCAATTTTACTGATATAGATTTTTTGCAACTAAAAAAAACAGTAAATCAATTAATGCTAAAAATGAAAAAATTAATATCTGAATAAATGCGTTTTTTAAGGGCCGACCACATATTTTCGGGAGAAAAATTTTTAGCAACTGATACCGTTTTAGTAATTAATGAAAATGGCTTAATTCACGATTTTACAACGGCAGATAAAGTTGATGAGACTGTTGTCGAACATTTCAATGGAATTATATGTCCAGGTTTTGTAAATGTCCATTGCCATTTAGAGTTAAGTCACTTAAAAAATGTTATTATGGAGCACACGGGCATTGTTGATTTTGGATTTGGCGTTATTAAACACCGAAACGAATTAGTGCTTGAATTGCAATTAGAAGCTATGTTGCTTGCAGATAAAGAAATGCAAAAGCAAGGCATTGTAGCTGTTGGCGATATTAGTAATACCAACAATTCGATTTCTGTAAAAAAACAATCATCCTTGTATTATCATACATTTATTGAGTTAATTGCATTGAATCCTGTAAGAGCAAATTTAGTTTTTGCTGAAGGATTAAACTTAGTTGCTGAGTTTCAAAAAAATGACCTCTCAACTGCATTAGCGCCGCATGCACCATATAGTGTTTCGTTAGAACTGATAAAACAAATTACTGATTATTGCAAAGCGCAACAAAAACCAACTACAATTCATAATCAGGAGAGTGATGCTGAAAACAATTTCTTTCAATATAAAACCGGTGATTATTTAAGATTATACGAGACCTTACATTTACCAATTGACTATTTTAATGCAACTGGTAATAGTAGTTTACAGTCGGTTATTACTTCACTTCATAAATCCGTTAACACCTTATTAGTTCATAATACGTTTAGTAGTAAAAATGATATTGAAATTGCAAATAAAACACATCAACAATTATTTTGGTGCTTGTGTCCTAATGCTAATTTATATATTGAAAATTCGTTGCCAAATGTTTCTTTATTAACTGATAGTAATTGCACTTTAACAATGGGGACAGATAGTTTGGCAAGTAACAGCCAATTATCAATTATTGACGAAATAAATTGCCTATTACAACATCAACCAAGTATTTCATTAGAAGTCTTACTTAAAGCGGCAACTTATAATGGAGCGCTATTTTTAGGAATTGAAAATAAATACGGAACGTTTGGTAAACATAAAAAATGTGGAATTAATTTAATTGAGGGAACTTTTGGAAAGTATTCGGTAAAAAGTTTATGCTAAATTAACCGCTGAGGTGAGCGTAAATAAAGAAAACTGATCGTTTATTTTTTGAAAATCAACTGATAATTTATTTCCGCTCTTCATGGCAATTGTTATAAATCCAAGGCCGGCGCCTCCTTTTTCACTTAACGTATTGTTTTCTAAATGTTCTAGGTAATACGCTTTTAAAGATTTTTCATCTTCAAAAGAATTTATAACATTAACTTGTTTTTCTAAAGAAGGAATAGACGTGTTAGAAACCAAGTTGGCAGAAATGATTTGAATATTAACTGTGTTTTTAGCTAAAATAAAAAAATTATGCTGCTCGCCTTCATTGGTTTTTTGACCATGTATAAGCATGTTTTGCAATGTTTCAACGCTAATAAAAAAGATTTTTTTTATCGGGCCTTTTGAAATTTCTAACGAAGTTATTTTTTCCTCAACATTTCCTTCTAAATTAGAAATGACATTTTGAGATAGCTCCCCAAAATGCGAGACTAAAATTGTTTCTTCTTTCTGGTGCGCAAGAATCATTTGTTCATAATGATTACGAACAAATTCTTTTTCGCTATGCAAGTTATTGCTCAATATCTATTATTTAAATAAACCATTTACTTCTGCATCTATCATTCTAAGCACTTTTCCTAAGTCTTCTTTACTTTCCGAAAAATTAACTTCATCAATATCTACTATTAATAATTTACCGCCCTCGTAGGTTGTAATCCACGCTTCGTAACGTTCATTCAATCGTTTTAAATAATCTAAGCGAATTGAGTTTTCGTAATCTCGTCCACGTTTTTGTATTTGCTTAACTAATGTTGGAACAGAAGCTCTTAAATAAATAATTAAATCTGGAGCCTTTACCAAACTATCCATTAATTTAAAAAGCGTAAAATAGTTTTCATAATCGCGAGTGGTCATTAAACCCATCGCATGCAAGTTAGGCGCAAAAATGTATGCGTCTTCATAAATAGTTCTATCCTGAACCACTTTTTGTTTCCCTTGTCTAATTTCTTGAACTTGGCCAAAACGAGAATTCAAAAAATACACTTGTAAATTGAATGACCAACGCTGCATATCATCGTAAAAATCATTTAAATAAGGATTATCGTCCGCATCTTCATAATGCGGAGTCCACTTATAGTGCTTTGCAAGTAATGATGTTAATGTTGTTTTTCCTGAACCGATATTACCGGCGATTGCTATATGCATAAATCTTCTTTCTAAATATCTTCAATTTCGTTGACTAAATTACTGATTTCTATCGTTAAACAAAACTTTTTATATTTTTTTTTGCAAAAAGTCTATTTTGTGGAATTTAATTTCAAACTCGCATTATTATTAGTGAGCATTTTTTTAGTATCCTCAAATGCTTCATTCATTTTTATTGTATGAGATTTTGTTAAATAGGAAGGTAATTTTGTAGAGTCGTTGCCCCATTGTGCTGGGAATAATATATGCATTTTTTTTGCCCCATCTCCTCTGTAAACCCATGTTGGAGTATAATTAGCATCTATAAAATGGGTTATATTTTTAGTGTAATTTTTTTGCAGTTTTAATTTCAAAATAACGCCCGCATCGGTAAATCTCCAATACTGGTTGGATAAAAAATTACCTAAAGAATAAGCAACAAAGGCGGTGTCGTTTATTGCTTGAGAATATACTTTTTTTGTGGGCCCAATAACGTGTGGATGTGCACCTATCACTAATGTGGCGCCGGCCTCTAGGGCAAACCGAACAGCATCATTTTGAGCTTTAGTAGGTTCGGTAATATTTTCTAATCCCATATGAAAATACACTAAAACAACATCTGCACCCTGCGTTTTTGCTAGCTTTACAGCACTAACAATGCCAGTAGAATCGATTACATTCAGCATGTATTTATGATCATAAATTGGGTAAGCGCCATTTGTACCATAGGTGTAGTTCAATATACCTAATTTAATTCCCTTTATATTTAGTATCCGAATAGAATCATGGTCGCGCTGATTTAAATACGTTCCGGCGTAACCTAAATTATGTTGTTTAATAACTTCAATGGTGCGCAATAAACCAGCTTCTCTGGTATCCATACTATGATTATTTGCTGTTACTAAAAAATCAAAACCAGCATTTTTTAATGCTGTGCAATATGAGTCGGGCGAATTAAAAGCGGGGTAACCCGCATAAGGTTGTTTAGTGCCAGCAAATGTTGTTTCTAAATTACCGATGGTTATATCGGCATCTTCTAAATATGGTTTTATATATTCAAAACTTGGATTAAAATTAAATTCTCCGTTACTTAATTTAGCATTATTAGTTTGCGGTAAATGGCACATTAAATCTCCTACTAAATTTATTGAAATCTCAGAAATTGAATCAGCAGGCGTTGGCAATATAGTAATACGCTCAGGAGCATTTTCTTTACTACTAATTTTAGAAGTGCTAATTAGTAAAACTAAAGCGCCCATGGCAATAATTATAAAAATATATTTTGACATTTTTTATTTTTTTAAATCAGTTAAGTAGCATTGGCTGATAAACTTTACAGAATCGGAAAAAGAAATAAATGTATTACCAAGCGTTTGTTTAACAAGGCTATTATCAAATGTATTTTGTTGTAAAGCGGCATTAATTGTCTCCTTTGTAATTAACCGTTCGCTTCTAAAAACAAGGCAGCGCAAACCATCAAACCATTTTCCAAAAGTCAATAAAACTTTTCCTGCTTCATAAATTGGAGCCTTTTTACCTAAAGCTATATGAATGTGTGATAATATATCTTTAAACGAATAGTTGTTTTCAATTAGTACAAATCTTTTATTGAAATGCTTATTTTCGGTTAATTGAATCATGCAATCTGCAACATCCTGTGCATCTGCGGTGGCGCTTGTACCTTTAGTGTAAAAAGGACTACCATTATAGCAAGTTGCAATTAGTTTACCCGAGCTTTGAGTCCAAAACCCTGGCCCTAAAATAATACCAGGATTAACAATTACAGCACTGAGTCCTTCCTCTATTCCTCGCCAAACTTCGCGTTCGGCGTTATACTTACTGATAGCATAATCGCTTGAGGTAGGCGATGTTTTCCAATAGACAGATTCATTGATATTTTTAGTAATATCTGGATTTTGAAGAGTTGCAATAGAACTTACATGGCATAAAGCTTTGATGTTTTTTTCTAAGCAAGCATTTACCACGTTAGCAGTTCCTCCTGCATTTATAAGATGCATTTGTTTATTGTCTTTTGAGTTAAACGAAACAAATCCCGCACAATGGTAAACAGTTTCAATTCCATTAAAGGCATCTAGTAATGAAAAAATGTCGCACACATCTGCATCCAACCATTTTATTTTTTGAAACAAATCTTCAGAATGGATTGAATAATAAGAGAATAATTGTTTGGTTTTTGAAATATCACTTGCACTTCGCTTAATAGCAACAACCTGCTTATTTTGCTTTAAAAGTTGTAATGCAACATGTGCACCTACTAATCCTGTTGCTCCCGTTATTAAGTTCATTAACTTTTTTTGACTAAACAAATGTAATTCTTTGCGCCAAGAAAAATAAGGAAAATTGCAACACACAACCTAAAATAAACCCAACATAAATTTGAGCTGGTGAATGTGCTTTTAAAAACAACCGTGAAAATGCTATACATCCTGCTAAAACCATACAAATTGATATGATAACTAAAATTTGTATTTGCATATAATAACAAAGTGAAATTAAACCACCTATTAATCCTCCAATACCAATCATATGTGCACTAATTTTATACCAAATATTAATAATTGCATTCACCGAAATACAAATCCCACCACCTAAAATAAATAGTTTTATGGCTGGCCAAATATTAAAATCAAAAAGCATATAAAACAATCCAAAATAACATAAAGCTGTCATAACTAATGGAAAGGTTCTTTCACTTTGTTTATCAATTTTTAAAGACGACACATAATTGAACTTATGCAGAATTAATAAGTTTAACACTGGCAATAAAAAAGTAAAAGCAAATACTACTAGTGTTAAAATGAGTTTTAATTTTAAAGGTGTAAACAAAAAATAGATTGTATTTGTTAAGCCAAAAAAAACAATCAGGCAACCATAAGTTGCCATTAGTAATGGATGAAATAGATAAGAAATAATGCTTGCAAAACTTTTCATGTTTAATCTTTTTTCAATCGTCCTGTTTCTTGTTCGTTACTTAATTTTTCCTTCACTTTTATATTTGTTTTACCAAATTTATAATTCAAAGTTAATCTAAATCTTCGGGTATCATCTTTTGAATTATAAGAAAAATATTGATTTTCAAATTTATATTCACTTCTATCAATATCTGTATAAAGCATATCTAAAAACTGAAACATAATATTAAGCTTTTCTTTATAAAACGTTTTTTTTACTCCAAAATCCAAACTACCTCTAGTTTTCATGTAGGTTGTAGCAAATGTATTTGGACCATCAAAGCGGCCTGTTAATTGAATTTTAAAGCTTTTAGGCAAAATAAAATCGTTGTTGAGATATAAATTATAAGCTACATTAGATGTTTTAATAACTGTTGAGTTTAAACTTCCATTAAAATTACTAAAGTAAATATTACCTGAAAATTCAAACGAATACCATTGTTTTAATTGCTTTTGGATAAATAAATTATAGTAAACATAATTACCGTTTGATAAATTTATTTGCGTTTGAAGTGATTGCTTTGTGCTATCGTTTTGCAATGTAACTCCAGTAATTATTTGAGTATAATAAGCATAGCCAACACTATTAGTAAGCCATTGGTTAAACGTATGCGACACATCAATATTATCACTGAATTGGGGATTTAAATATGGATTTCCAATTTCTGAAAAATATTGATCCTCAAAACGTTTATAAGGATTTAATTGCGAATAATCAGGCCTGTCTAATCTGCGATTATAATTGAATTGCAAATTTTGTTTTTTAGTCAGCTCATAATCAATTGAAATAGTTGGAAAGAAATTCAAATAGTGTTTAGCTAACATAAAACCGCTGGTAATATTGTTTCCGCTGATATTAGTATTTTCTAGCCTTACACCCAATCCAAAGCTTCCTTTCTTAAATTGTTTTTTAAAATTCAAATAACCTGCAATTATCTTTTCATTATAATGATACACATTTGAATAAGCAGAATCGCTTTTGTAAATATTTGTAAGCGTGTCTCTTCTTTCAAAAACAAAATCGGCAATGTTTTTTACAAAAGTAGCTTTACCGCCTATTTCTAAAGACCACGAAGAAAAAATATTTTTTTGAAAATCTAGTTTTTGAGTAAAAATAGAAACCTTAGAATCATTTTTAGTATCAAACCCTAACGGTGATTTTGCATACAAATTATTTTTTTGAAAAAACTGAGATTCGCTTTTTCTATCTGAGGTATTATTAAATCCAGTATAATCAACAGACAAACTTAAGTTTGTACCTAAAGTATCAAACTTATGGTCAACGTTAAAATTGTAATTGTAAATTGACCATACTGATTTTTCATCTGTTGTATAATTATAGTGATCAAAGCCTGTATCATTATATCCGTTCATTATTGTATAGCCATGTTCTGTTGGATTAGCATCATTTATAGAAGTGGCTACTAAAAACCCAAGAGTAGTTTTTTTAGTTAATTGATAATCTAATCCAACTTTGCCACTTAAATATTTACGCAAATTTTCGTGCATACCAGTTTGATTGAAAATGGTTGTATTTCCCTCGTATTGAACATTTTTAGTAAAATCGTATCTATCAAAAAATGTTTTATACATAGATATACTACTACCATAAATGGTAATTTTTTTTGACCTAAAATTAAGCGTAACATTAAGAGAATTCCCAAAACGTTGTCCCATTCCCGGATTATAATTAAGACTTCCACTATATCCTTTTGTAGTTACTTTTTTTGTAATAATATTAATAATGCCTGCATTTCCTTCAGAATCATATTTTACTGGTGGACTTTTCATGACCTCAATTTTAGAAACATGGTCGGCCGACATGGCACTTAACATCGAAGCAATTTGATCCATCGAAAGTTGCTGCATCCTTCCATCCAACATAATTCGAACACCCATTTTTCCCGCGATAGAAATATTGTTTTTATTGTCTACGGTTACGCCAGGAATTCTTTTTAAAACATCAAGCACCGAGTTACCTGATGCCATGATGCTATTTTCTACGTTCATAACGGTCATGCCATTTTTGAACTCAATTGTTTTTTTGATGGATGTAATCGCAACTTCATTCAAATTAACACCATGTTGATATAGAATGATTTCAGGAATAACAAGCTCTGACAAACTATCCACTGAAAAAACAGAACTATATAATTCAGTATAACCAACAGTAAAAAATTTCAATAAATAATTACTCGCTTTTAATGCCTCAATCCTAAACGCCCCCAACTCATCACTGATAGCTCCTTTTACAATTGAACTATCGCTTTGATTTAATACAGCAATGTTTACAAACGAAATTCCTCCACCAGCGGTGTCTTTAATACTACCAGAAATTTTATTTTGAGCAAAAAAGGGGAATGAGCAAAAAAGCGTTGCTATAACAAATAAGTATTTTACAAAGAAAAAGTGTCTAGCCACAAACAAATTGAGAAAATGTAAAATTACGCTAATTTTTACTTCCTTTGGTATTATAGGTAGTATATTAGAAAATCTATTGTTATTTTTGAATTCTGTATGATTACCTTATTAATTAAAGAAATACGAAGTTTTTTAAGTTCGCTGATAGGCTATATTGCTATTGGTGTTTTTATAACTGGCATCGGCACTTTTATGTGGCTAGTTCCAACGGCAAGTGCTGGATCTAATGTTTTAGAAAATGGTTTTTCAAATATCGATCCCTTGTTTATTTTGGCACCTTGGGTGTATTTATTTTTAATACCCGCTATTACCATGCGAAGTTTTTCGGAAGAAAAGAAAACAGGCACTATAGAATTACTATTAACTCGCCCATTAACAGAACTTCAAATTGTTTTAGCAAAATATTTTGCAGGTGTTATTTTAGTTATTGTTTCGTTATTACCAACTTTGATTTATTATTATTCGGTACATCAATTAGGTTATCCAAAAGGTAATATTGATACCGGCGGTATGTGGGGTTCTTATGTTGGTTTATTGTTTTTAGGAGCTGGCTTTGTTGCTGTTGGTACATTTGCATCAGCTATTTCAGAAAATCAAGTGATTGCTTTTATTATGGCTCTGCTGCTTTGTTTTATAACTTATATTGGTTTTGATTTTATTTCGGCATCAGGTTTATTTGGCAAATACGATGCTTTAGTAAAAGGGTTTGGAATGAACGAACATTACATTAGTATGAGTCGTGGCGTTATTGATACAAGAGATGTTATTTACTTTATTAGCATAATAGCTGTATTCAATTTATTATCAAAACTCGTTTTAGAAAGTAGAAAGTGGTAATATGAATCAAAAAAAATCTACACGCAAAAACAAAGATATAGCCATGGTTTTGGTTGTACTGGCTATTTTAATATTACTAAATTTTATCGGTTCTTTTTTATTTAAACGTTTTGATTTAACAACCGAAAAACGTTATACACTTTCTGAATCAACTAAAAAATTATTAAAAAGCTTAGATGATGTTGTATATATTAAAGTATATCTGCAAGGCGATTTTAATCCAAATTTTACACGGTTAAAAAACGAAACTAAAGAAATATTAGATGAATTTAGAGCCTACTCTAATAACAATTTAGAATACGAATTAATAAATCCATTAGACAATCCAAATAAAGAAGAATCCGATAAATTAGAAAAGCAATTATATGATAAAGGGCTTATGCCTGAACAAATTGTGGATAGAAGTACTCAAAAAGTTTCTGAAACTTTTGTTTGGCCTGGAGCAATTATCTCTTATAAAGGTAAGGAATGTGTTTGGCAAATTTTTAAACGCCAACTTGGTTTTGAAGTTGAACAAAGTATTAATAATTCAGTTCAAGAATTGGAATACGGTTTAACAAATGCGATTCAAAAAACAACCTTA
>JBIKOX010000116.1:0-9633 GCA_044357775.1 Bacteroidia bacterium
AGCAGTGTCGAGTGCATGATTTTGCTTGGTTTGCAGATAAAAGATTTCACGTTTTAAAAGGAAGCGTTACGCTACCTAATTCTGGAAATAAAATAGACACATGGGCATTTTTTACAAATAATGAATTTAAGTTATGGACTAAATCAATCGAATATCTAAACGATGCAACGTACTTTTATTCAAAGCTTAATGGAGATTATCCTTACAAGCATGTAACCGCAATTGATGGAACTATAAGTGCAGGCGGTGGTATGGAATATCCAAACATAACCATTATAGGCGAAAGTGGCGATAAGTTCACATTAGAAACAACAATCATGCATGAAGTTGGTCACAATTGGTTTTATGGAATATTAGGTAGCAATGAGCGTGATTATCCGTTTATGGACGAAGGCTTAAATTCGTTTTATGAAATGCGCTACATAAAAAATAAATATCCAAATAGAACATTGGCAAGTTTATTTGGAAGAGACAGCACATTTAATTTTTTTGGTTTAAATAAATTTAAATACAAAGCACAATATGAATATTCGTATTATCTATCAGCACTAAAAAATCAAGATCAATCAATTTTAACAGCTTCCAAAAATTATACGAGCTATAATTACGGAGCCATTGTTTATAGTAAATCTGCAGTAGCTTTTGACTACCTAATGAATTTTGTGGGACAAGATAAATTTGATAAGGCAATGCAATTTTATTTTAAAGAATGGAAATTTAAACATCCAACACCCAATGATTTAATGACCTCATTACAAAACTCTTTAAATATGGACTTAAAATGGTTTTTTGAGGAAGTGATTTTGACCAGTAAAAAAATTGATTACAAAATAAAGCAACATAAAGTACTTGCAGATAAGAGCCATTCAGTATTGCTAAAAAATAGTGGTTCAATTTTAAGTCCAGTATCGCTAAGTGGAATTAAAAATGGAAAAGTGGTTGCTACCATCTGGCAAATTGGATTTAAAGGAAAACAAGCTTTCGAATTTCCAGCGTCCGACATTGATGAGTTCAAAATAGATTATGATGAATGCATGCCTGATATTAACAGAAAAAATAATAACATAAAAACGCATGGATTCTTAAAAAAGAGCGAGCCTTTACAACTAAATTTCATTGGTAAACTAGATAACCCTAAGTATACACAAATTAATTATTTACCAATTTTGGGTTATAACTACTATAATAATTTTATGCTTGGTTGCGCATTTTACAATTACGCATTCTTACAACGCAAAATAGAATTTACACTCGCGCCCATGTATGCTTTTGGAAGCAAAACACCAGTTGGTTTTGCAGATGTCACAAAATATTTTACTCAAAACAATAATGTGTTTCAGCAAATAACATTGACAGGTAAAGCTAAATCGTTTTCTTACAATTATTTCGACTCAAAGTTTTTTAATGAAGCCAACGGTACAAAAATAAATTCATTTAACTTAAATTATTACAAAGTGTCGGCAACACTTGATTTTGAAATAAAAAAACAAAATCCACGTAGTAAAATAACGCAACATATTGGTTATACAAACAACCACCTATTTGTAGATAACGAAAACTATAAAATAAATTATAACGATTCGTCACAATCTTCAGTTACAGTTCAAAACAAAGCAACCATAATCAATAACTTTTACTACACATTGCAAAATAGTAAGGTTATCAATCCTTTTGATGTAGTTTTTAATTTTCAACACAACAACAAATTTGGAAAAGCCAGTGCCACCATAAATTATTCGATTACTATAAAGAATAAAAAAAGTTTTGATTTTAGGCTATTTGCTGGGGCATTTATTTTTAAAGCTGATGATTTAAAGGAGGACTATAGATTTAGAATGAGTGGATTTAATGGTTCTCAAGATTATTTATTTAATTACAACTATGTTGGTCGAAATGAAATTAATGGTATTGGTAATGCGCAAACGGTTGAAAATGATGGTGCTTTTAAAATTTGGACGCCATTAGGACAAACCTCAAAATGGATAATTACATTAAATATGAAATCGCCCAAAGTTGGTAAACTACCATTAAAATTATATGCAGACATTGGAACTAGTGAATTTAATGAAAGCCTCTATAAAGATAAGTTTTTATATAATGTTGGTATTGATATTTGTTTGTGGAAAAACATATTTGAAATTTATGTACCATTTGTTTATAGCAAGGATATTAAAACTACTTTAGAAGCAAATAATAAGACAGGCTTTTTTGATACTATTCGATTTACATTAAATTTGCATAACATTAACCCACGAAATTTCATAACAAATAGCTTCTTGTAATGCAACCTGGTAAAAAAATATATTTTGCTTCCGATTTTCACTTAGGTGTGCCAACTTTTGAATTAAGTTTAGCAAGAGAAAAAAAAATTGTGAGGTGGCTTGAAGCAATAAAAAAAGATGCGCAAGAAATTTATTTGGTTGGTGATATTTTTGACTTTTGGTGGGAGTATAAATACACTATTCCTAAAGGACAAACTAGATTACTTGGTAAAATTGCCGAATTAACAGATAGCGGAATTCAGGTTCATTTTTTTACTGGCAATCACGATTTATGGATGCGAGATTATTTTATTCAGGAATTAGGAGTTACTGTAAATCATGCTCCAATTAAAAAAACATATAACAATAAATCATTTTTAATAGGTCATGGCGATGGATTAGGTCCGGGAGATGGCTGGTATAAATTTTTAAAAAAATGTTTTACTAATTCATTTTTAATTTGGTGTTTTAAAACATTGCATCCAAACTTTGGCTTTTGGATTGCCCGTCGTTCCAGTAAGCGCAGCAGGATAAGTACAGGAGATTCAGACAAACAATTTTTGGGTGATGACAACGAATGGTTAATGACTTACTGCAAAGACGAGTTAAAAAAAGAACATACGGATTACTTTATTTTTGGACATAGACATTTACCGCTTGACTTGCAGGCTTCAGCGAATTCTCGCTACATTAACTTAGGCGAATGGATAAACTATTGCACCTATGCCGAATTTGACGGAAGCGATTTAGTGCTAAAAAAATTTGGTGGATAGTTTATAAAATTTTATTTATTTGAGCGTGTCCAACTCCGCTAGCTGGCGGTAATGGTATGGCTATCACTTCAATCTTTTAAAACCTGCGCTAACGCTTGCTTTAAAAGGATTTACACTCTATCCTTCACCCAGTTTTTATTTGGGGTATATTATTTATTTCCCTTTCTCGACAACTTTAGTATCATATCTTCCAGCTATTTTGGATGCATTCTTCTTACTTTTAGTAAAATTAAACATAGCAGAAAATCTAATTCAACTTAACTCCATTTGGTGTAAATCTAAACCCTTTGCCCAATGGTCTTTTTCATAGGCAACGGTATTAAATCCGTACTTTTCAAAAAAGGGAAATGTATACTGAGTTGTACCTAATGCTATTTTAACTTCTGGATATAATTCTTTGGCTTGCTTTACGCGAAACAATAATAATTCTTTACCAAATCCATTTTTATGAAACTTATTATCAATCATGCCCCAAGTCATAATAACGTGCAGCTCATTTGTATATTTTGATGGTTGGTTTAGGGCAATACCACCACAACCCACAATAGTATCATCATTAAAAATAACAGAATACGGTCCCCTTTGCAATGCATCTCTGTCCAAAAAATTGAAAAACAACTGTAACTCTTCTTCAGCAAAATACAAAGGCATGTTACTTTCAAATATTTGCAGTAAACAATCTTTGTACTTGGGTAAATATTCCTTAATGGTTATCAATTACCTTAGGTACTTTAAAATAATCTGAATCTTTTTTAGGAGCATTTTTTAAAGCCTGCTTTTGTGTTAAGGTATCTTTCGATTCATCCTCTCGCAAAACATTGACTTCATCCGTCATATAAATTAATGGTTCAATGCCATTGGTATCCATTTCGTTTAACTTATCTACAAATGCCAACATACGATTCATATCATTCAAAATTTCAACCTTGCCTTCTTCTGAAAATTCAAGACGAGCTAAATGAGCTACTTCATCTACTGTTTTTATATCAATTTTTTGTGCCATTGTATTCGTCTAATGTATCAATAATAAGTTTAAAAACTCGTTCACGCAAATCTACTAAATTTTCTTCAGTCATTCCTTTAGTTTCAATTGGCTCTAAAACAACAGTTTTAGCAACTCCAAAACATCCAAAACTTTTAAAGTAACCTCCGTTTTGTAATAATTTCCAATTATTTAAATTCACAATGGGAACAATAGGAACTTGTTTTTCGATTGCCAATTTAAATGCGCCATTTTTAAATGGTTTTAATTTGCCAAAACTCGAAATAGTGCCTTCCGGAAAAATAACCATACTTCTACCTTTGTCAATTTCTGCGCCAGCTTTCATAAACGCTTTGTGGGCATCTCCTCTATTCATTCTGTTTACGGGTATATCCATTCCCTTAAAAAAAGTTTTAAATAAGGGAGCTTTTAATAATTCTGCTTTACCCATGTATATTGCTAAATGATCAATATAAAATGTGCTTAAAACAATATCCAAATAAGATGTGTGATTGCCAACAAAAATGCAGGGTTGAGGCATTTTTTTGGATTTTGATTTATAGATTATTTTTGGAATGATACCAGATAAATAGGCAATGCAACTAGACCAAATTCGCTTAAATTTAAATGTAGTATTTAAGTTTTGAGTTTTTATTGTGATGAAAAAGAATGGGTATAGAATTATAAATGTGATTACAAATTCAAGGAAAAACCACGATTTCCAGATAGGAGCAAATATAGATTTGATAATTTTCACGGAGTCAAAGGTACAAAATTTAGAAATATAACTAATGAATATGCTTGTAATTAAGGAAACCTAACTAAACGCGAAAAATGTTACTTTTACGAAAAAATAAAAATAAGTTGCAAAATTTAATTTCAATAAAACTTACTAATGCCGGAAAAAGATTTGGTAGAGATTGGATATTTAGAAATATATCTATAGAAATAGTGAGTGGTGAAAAAATAGTTGTATTAGGTTTAAATGGGTCAGGAAAATCAACTTTACTGCAAGCATTAACAGGATATTTAACATTAAATGAAGGTGAACTAATTTATTACAATAATCATCAAAAAATAGAAGATGAACACCAACACAACCTTATTAGTTTAGCATCACCTTATCTAGAATTAATTGAAGATTTTACACTTCAGGAACAAATAGAACATGTGGCCATTTACAAACCTTTTTTAAAAGGTTTAACAACTGAAAACATTATTGCATTATCGGGTTTATCTCCACACAAAAATAAATTCATTCAATTGTTTTCAAGTGGTATGAAACAGCGCTTGAAATTAACTTTGGCCATATTAGCTGATACTCCCATTTTATTATTAGATGAACCAACCACCAATTTAGATGCTACCGTAATTAGTTGGTACAAAAATCTAATTAAAGATTATGCTATGCACAAAACAATCATCGTTTGCTCCAATTCCATCAAGGATGAATATGCTTTTTGTGAACGAGTAATTACAATGGAAGATTATAAATAAAGCAGTGTAAAATTTAATTTACAATGAAATTTTATGAACTCTATTAATTGGTATCACAACCCCTTGCTTTAAAATAACCCTTTTATCCGTTACGCCCCAAACAGTTGTTTCTACTAACTTGCGTGATTGATTATCTTCGAAATAGATTTTTATTTTTGTATGCTCCAAATTTCCAAGTGATAAGGCACGAGATAAATCTGAATTTCTTTCTGTAATTAATTGTGCATCATGTAAAACTTCATTACTTGGAAATTTTAACGTGCCAATTTGTTCTTTTTCAATTGCATCAAATGTAGTCTTCATAGCTCAAAAAAATTAAGTGGTTAGTAGTAACATCTTTTAACTATAATTTTCTGAAAATGGTTACAAAAGTTAAAAAATTATTTTCTTACCAGTAAAACAACGTTTTCAACATGAGCAGTTTGAGGGAACATATCTACCGGCTGAATTTGCTTAATTGCATAATTATCCATCATCATTGCTAAATCACGGGCTTGAGTAGCTGGATTGCAACTTACATAAACTATTTTTTGCGGAGCAGCTTTTAAAATAACACGAACCACATCCTCATGCATGCCTGCTCTTGGCGGATCGGTAATTATTACATCCGGATTTCCGTGCTTAGAAATAAAAGCTTCATTTAAAACATCTTTCATATCGCCCGCATAAAAATCAGTATTAACAATAGCATTATAAATAGAATTTGCTTTAGCGTCTATTACTGCATCAGCCACATACTCTACTCCTATAACTTTTTTTGCTTTTTTTGCTACAAAATTAGCGATAGTGCCCGTGCCTGTATACAAATCGTAAACTACTTCGTTGCCAGTTAATCCGCATAAATCTCTAGTAATTTTATATAACTCATAGGCCTGAAGCGAATTAGTTTGATAAAAAGATTTAGCACTTATTTTAAATTTAAGACCTTCCATCTCCTCAAAAATATGATCCCTACCACTAAAAGTTATAATATCTAAATCCTGTAACGTATCATTTCCTTTTTGATTAATTACATATTGCAAAGATGTAATTTGAGGAAATGTGTTTTTTAAATTATTTAATAACAAATCAATATTCTCTGGTTGATTCTCATAAAACTGAATTAACACCATTAATTCACCTTTACTTGAGGAGCGAATCATAAGGGTTCTTAATAAACCCGTTTTATCTCTAACACCAAAAAATGTCATATTATGATTATTGGCAAAATCTCTAATTTCATTTCTGATTGAATTAGATGGTTCTTCCTGTAAATAGCAGTTTTTAATGTCTAATATTTTATCAAACATTTTTGGAATATGAAATCCTAGGGCATTTCTATTGTCAATTTCTACCCCACTTTTTATTTCTTCGGAGGTAAGCCATTTTTTATCCGAAAAAGAAAACTCCAATTTATTGCGATAAAAATAATTGACCTTATTAGGAAAAATTGGCTTAAGTGAAGATATGTCAAGCTTTCCGATGCGAGTTAATGCGTCTTCAACCGTTTTTTGTTTAAAAAATAGCTGAGTTTCGTAATTCATATTTTGCCACTTGCAACCACCACAAGATCCAAAATGCTCGCATTTAGGTTCAATTCGGTTAGGAGAAGGTGATTTTAAAGCAGTAATATGCCCTTCGGCGTAATTATTTTTTTTTCTGGTAATCATCACATCTGCTATATCTCCAGGAACTCCACCATCAACAAAAATTACCATACCGTCCACTTTAGCAACAGATTTACCCTCTGAAGAAATATCAACGATATTTGCATTCTCAACAAAAATATTTTTCTTTATTTTACTCATAGGTGGCAAAGATATAAGAACAAGATTAAAGATGAAATTTATTGCTGTAAAGATTTGTAAAGACGAAATTAAGTTAGAGAAATTAACTTATGGCATTTTTGCTAAAATTTGGTAATCATAAGCTCTCAGTCATTTAATAAGTTTAAATTTATGCACTGAAGATGAAGCCTAAACACTACCAAATTTCGAAGTTATTGAGTACAAGATACAAACTAGTATTTTGTTTAATAGTCGTGTTTTCTGCATCGTGTTTTTCTCAATCAAAAACAAAACCAATTGAAGATAAAAGCAGTAGACTAATTACAATACGGCATGCTAAAAGATTGGCATACGATCAAACATTGGGAGTTGACGCGAGACGATTAATAGGTGATGTAGAATGTGCACATGAAGGAGCTGTTATGCGTTGTGATAGTGCTTATTTATTTAGTGATAAAAAACTAATAGCCTATGGTCACATTAGTATTATAAAAGGCGATAGTATTTTTTTATATGGAGATTCATTAAGATATGACGCAACAACAAAACTAGCTAACATGAAAGGAAATGTGCGTTGTATTGAAAAGGATATGACGCTGACCACCAATACTTTGATTTATGATATTGGTACCTCCGTTGCAAGTTATTATAATGGCGGAAAAATAGTAAATAAAGAAAATAACCTAACCAGTAAAAACGGCCATTACTACTCGGCATCCAAAGACATTACATTTCATTATGATGTTGTATTAACAAATCCCGAATACAAAATGCGAGGCGATACTTTAAGATATAATACTCTAAATAAAACATCGTACTTTATAGGTCCAACTACTATTACTAGTAAAACAAATTATATTTATTGCGAAAATGGCTGGTATGATACTGAAAGAGAAATATCTCGCTTTAGTAAAAATGCGATTATTGTTACTAAGGATCAAAAATTATTAGGCGATAGTATTTTTTATGATAGAAAAAAAGGATACGGCAGAGCTATCAAAAATGTTCAAATTATTGATACAACTAATAAATCCTTTATTGTAGGAGACTTTGCGGAGCATTTTGAAAAAGGAAACAAAGCAATTGTAACCGGACATGCCATTTACGGCAGAAGAATAGAAAAAGATACTTTATTTATGTCGGCCGATACTTTATTTTACGATGAACCGGATTCGACTCATTCTTTTGTGAAAGCGTATAAGCATGTTAAAATTTTTAAAACAGATTTACAAGGCCTTTGTGATTCGTTAACCTATTACATTCATGATTCGTTAATGACCATGCACAACTCTCCTGTTTTATGGACAAATAACGGTCAAGTAACTGCAAAATTGATAAAATTAACAGCGGGACAAACCAGTGTTAAATACTTTGAATTGCTTACAAATGCTATTGTAATTCAAAAAGTGGATAGTTTAGATGAAGAAAAGTTCAACCAAATTGAAGGGAAACGAATCGAGGGTTTTTTTGCAAATGACTCTATCAGAAAACTAAATGTAATTGGTAATGCCCAAATAATTTATTACGTAAAACAAAAAAAAACGTATAAAGGAGTTAACAAAACAGTTTGTAGCGATTTAACAGCTTGGTTTAATAGCGGTGGTATTGATAGAGTTACATTTAGAAATAAACCCGAATCAACTATTTTTCCATTAGCAAAAATTATTGATATAGAAATGCGTTTGACGCATTTTATGTGGTTAGAAAATAAACGGCCTAAGAAAAAAAATGATATCTTAATACGATAATTATTCTAAAGCATTTAGTAATGATTCATACATATGTAAGATTTAGTATAAAAAACTTTGAATTTGAACATTTTTTATTTGTAATTTAGACAAATGCTCAAAGGTATATGTACGATACTAGGAATTTTTATTTCAGCATTTTTATTTTCTCAAACAGGACCATCAGGAGTTGGCTCAAGTAATAATAATGTATTGTGGTTAAAAGCTGATGCTGGCGCATCTACTGCATTAGATAATACACCAATATCTTATTGGAATGATCAATCCGGGAATTCAATAAATGTAACGCAAACTATATCGGTTCAACAACCTTCGTTTGCTACGAACGTTATTAATGGCTTTCCAGCTATTCAATTTGATAATACTATTAATACAAACGACAAACTAATTGGCCCTGATTCGCCAAAATTAGATAACACAAGTGGATATACTTTTTTTACTGTTATACGCCCGCAAAATGTTGACAATAATGCCCGTACAATTATTTCCAAAAGGACCAACGTTTCTGTAAATCAGTCATTCATGCTTTTTTTATTTACTGGCAATAAATTTTATGTCGACATACAATCAACAAATGATAGATTTAATACCACCACAACATATAGT
>JBIKOX010000263.1:0-3186 GCA_044357775.1 Bacteroidia bacterium
AAGCAATTTTAAAAGATAGTTTGGATGCAGTTATTGAATTCCATCCTGATTTTTTAGTTAATATAAGTCAAATGAAATCAGGCACTTTAAATCTATATTATAAATCAACAAATCTTTTACTCTACACTAGAATCTCAGAAAAAATAGATGGATTAAAATCTCAAATAATAAATGAGAGAGTAAAGCAATTGAATATTTCATCTGAAGCCTTTACTCCAATAGTTATTTCTAAAGTAGATATTGCTTCACCCAAGGAGCAAATAGGCAAAATGATTGGTGGATTTTTACCATATTTTTTTATTCTTTTTTGTTTCATGGGCTGTATGTACCCTGCTATTGACTTAATAACAGGAGAAAAGGAAAAAGGAACAATAGAAACACTTTTAACTGTTCCTGCTTCTCGATTCAAAATTCTTACAGGGAAAATTGTAACTATTTCTATAGTAGGGTTATCTGCGGCATTAATGACAATATTGGGTATGGTTGTAGGTTTAAAATTTCTACCCGATATCCCTCAAGACTTTTTAAATTCTATAAGTGACATATTAAGTATTAAATTTATCATTATGCTTTTTGCAATGCTATTTCCTTTAAGCGTATTTTTTGCGGGCTTGCTTTCTGCCATTGTCATAAGAGCGAAAAGCTTTAAAGAGGCACAAAGCCTTGTTACACCAATGACCTTTGTAGTAATTATTCCTGCCATGATTGCATTAATGCCTGGTGTAGAATTGAACTGGCAAACAGTTTGGATTCCAATATTAAACATAGCCCTTGCAACAAAAGAAATTATTGCTGGAACTATCGGAATAGGACAATATATTACAATTGTATTATCACTAACCGTGTTAGCCTTGGTGGCTACCTCTTTCAGCTTCAAACAGTTTTCTAAAGAAGGTATGGTGCTGAAATAGATTTTTTAAAGAGAGAACAAACCATCTGACTTCAAGACAATTAAAATAAAAGATGAACAAAAATAATAATGGCAACACATAACAGCACCTAAAAAAATTGGCGGTTAAGTGGTTAAATGATCCCGATAGCTCCGGGATTGTGATTCGGCTCAAGTTCAGTGGTGGCAAACAGTTTTGTGCTTCGATCCCGAAGCCTCGGGACGCCAACATCTTTTATCTGCATATCGTTAGCGTAAGCATAAGATTTAAATAATAAAAATATCTTTTTATGCATGCATAAAATTGGAGTAGTTCCCACTTAAAAAAACTAATTTAATAACAGTATAATGTGGCGACTACGCAAAAATTGGAATGAAAAAAATTATTTTCTCAGCTTATTTAAGCGAACGAATAACAGCACACATCAGCAAAGTCTAGCATTTCGGAAGTGTGAGTCATGCGATTTTCTTGTTATATTCGTCTAATCTAAAGCATTTCGATCACCTCGTTTGGCTATTCAGGTGTGTGCGGAACTGAGCGTCATTTTAAAGAAACCTAAGGGGAAATGAGAAACATTTTAATTTT
This sequence comes from Bacteroidia bacterium, assembly GCA_044357775.1. Classification (GTDB taxonomy): domain Bacteria; phylum Bacteroidota; class Bacteroidia; order B-17B0; family Aurantibacillaceae; genus UBA4416. Next base: position 1,476 of record JBIKOX010000263.1, read on the forward strand.
GATATTCTGTATTGTTATTGCGAGCAAATCTTATGGACAAAACAATATTTCTACTGACCAACAGAAAGCAATAATAGAGAAGATTTCGAATGAAATAAGCAAATTTTACTTTAGCGAAACTGTTGCTAAATCTATATCAGACACTTTGGATATAATCAAAATGCAAATTAAAACTGAAAGTACTATAGATTATTTTACCAATACAATAAATACCTTACTAATAAATAAAAGCAAGGACAATCATTTAAAAATTTACTATGACCCTAATAAATTTGAAAGTTATGCTGATAATGAGTTGACTAAAAGAAAATATGAGTTTGATGCGGCCGAAAAAATAAATTTTGGTTTTTCAAAAGTTGAAATATTGGAAGGAAATGTTGGCTATATTGAAATAATTAAATTCTCAGGATTTATTGCCGAAGGTTCAGCGCTTAAAATTTATTCAGCAATGAATATGGTAGAAAATACAACCGCACTGATTATTGATTTGCGAAAAAATGGTGGTGGAGACGGTCGAGTTGGTGACATATTAGCAACTTACTTTTATCCTGAGGAAAATGAAATTTATTACGATAGTATAAGTCGAACTGAAAAGTTCAAAGTATTACCTTTTGTCCAAGGCAAAAGATATTTAAACCGTCCAGTTTATATTTTAACTGGTTTTGAGACTTTTTCAGCTGCAGAAGGGTTTTGTCAATTTATGCAACAAAACAAAAAAGCAATTATTGTTGGTGAAAAAACAAAAGGTGGAGGAAGTTCAGGTAGTAGTGTGCCTCTTTTAGAAGGTTTTTTATGCTTCATTCCTACTTCTTTTGGCAGTACAGATAAAGAAGCAAGCGTAACGCCAGACCACAAAACAGAAGATAAAAACGCATTAAATTTTGCAAAATACTTGTTTTACAAAGAAGAGTTAAAGAAAAATTTAACCGCTAAAGAACAAGAATTTGCAAAATGGAATTTAAAAACTTGCGAATACTTACTTAAACTGAACGATAAATATTTTGTATTAAATAAATCTTTTATTGGTAACTACGAAAATGATAGAAAAGTGTTTTTGAAAAACGGACAGCTATTGATTTCGTTTAATGACAAAGAATATAAACTTAGACAGATAGACGAAAATGAATTTATAATATTAGGTTTTGAAGATAATTTTGGCGCGGGCAATAGACGAATTATCATTAACACAAAAGGATTTGAAGAAAAAATTTATTTCAGTGGACAACTCTTAAATAAGTTTTGGGGGAAACTATAAAAAAACGAATACATAACAGCTTAAATGCGCAACCCGAAAAAGATATGCGCCTCTGTGCGAAACGTTTTAGCTAATACTAAAAAGGAAAACATGAAAAAAATAATTCGTACAAATTTATTCTACCTAATTATTTATTTTGGTTGTACCGTAGACTTAAACGCTCAACGTGTTTACCCTCTTGTTTCCGGAAAATTAATAATTGAATAAAAGCACTGGCTATTTCAGTAGCTATCCAAAGGACGTTTTTTTTGTGTTCTTAAATCAGCTTTGTAGTTATTCAAACATTGGTTTTTTTAAATCAAGTTTTGTGGTAAAAGTCCCGCCCTTCGTTTAGCTGTGATAAGTTATGGGCAAGTTTAACTGACACTACAACGTAACTGGGCGACACTGAAACTCCATGCAAATAATACTTAAAATGAAGAAAGATATTAAAATAATAACCATAAGAAATCTGAA
>JBIKOX010000264.1:0-3182 GCA_044357775.1 Bacteroidia bacterium
CTAAAAAAATCATTTGGTAAAAGTTTTTTGAGTGTTAACACTTTTAATAGTAAAAGTTTTACGGATAGTCTTGCTAAAAAATCGGTAGGATTTAATATGCATACTATTGAATATAATTTAAATTGGAAAGATATTGTATTATCCGGAGAGGTAGGACTTGGCAAGTACTTTAGTCCTCTTTATTCTGCAGGTTTTTCTGATTCTTCTAACATAGGAGATTTTGGAGAAGCATTGAATATAAAATTATTATTGCCTAAAAAATATGTGTTCTTGCCAATTGAAATTAACTACTTCAGAATTAATTCAAATGTGATCAATAATAATTCTATTTTTTGGAATTCTTCGATTGTTGAAACTCAACAAAATACCATTTCATCAGCATCTGGAAATGCCGTATTAGCTCCATTTGCAAGTTCAATGGTGCAAATTGGTCAGCTTACTAATAACAGGCAAGGATTAAACATTAATGCAGATGTAAATATTGGAAAGTTGAAATTAAGTATTGGCAATGGTATTTCTCAGGAAATATCTAATATATCTACTCAAATAACTTACAATCATCCTACTAATAATTTAGCACTTTCTAGATTTTGGCGTTGGAGTAATTATCCAACGACAGGATTAGGTCCTTATGGTAATTTAACAAAAGTGTATAGAGGAGTGTATGAAACTGTGAATGTAAAAGATACTGCATTAGCACTTAAAAATTTTAACACCATTGAAATAAATGCTAAGTACGTATTCAATATTTTAAGCCATGATGTTTATTTAAATTACCTTGGGTCTTATAATTCTATTCAGAAAAAAATGTCTGCGATTACAGTATTTACTGAACAAGCATACATTAGAAACTATTATCATCAGTTAGAACTTTACTTTAAAGTAAATTCAAATTTGGTGATAGCTAATTATTTTGGTTGGGAGCGAATTGTTGCAAATTACAACACAGATTTAGATGTAGTAACAAGAAGACCAAGAAATCAAGAAGGGTTAAGTTTTGCAATTGGTTTTGATTTGTCACTTGGAAAAAACGCTGGTTTATATGTTCGTCAAAGATGGATGGATTACCATGATTACAGCTTTAAAAAGGATAAATATATCGGAACCGAAACTACTGTAGAATTAAAACTATTTTTTTAAAAAATAATTAATGAAAGTAAATTATAAAATAAACATATTGTACTACGTATTATTAATAGTATGTATTTATAATCAGGCAAAAGGTCAATCTGTAAAAAAAGTTCAGTTTGTAGGAGTAGCTCGTTCTATTATGAATAGTAATGAGTTAGTTGTTAAAGATCCAATTGAAGATACAGTTACCGCCAAAAAGAAAATGGGTGGCTATGCTTTAATTGATTTAGGTGTAAATATTTTTCCAAATAAAAATACCGAAATATTAGGCATGATACGGATAAAAAATGCTTTCGGTGGATTTTACGGAGCTGGTGTAACTTTTGATGTTCGTCAGTTATATGTTAAAGGCATTATTGGAAATGTAGTAAGGTATCAATTAGGCGATATTAATTATAAATTAACACCATTTACTTTTTATAATCACGATGAAGATCAACTTATTCAGCAGCCAGATGTTTTTAAGTTACAGAGAGAAATAGTGAATTACGAAACCTTTTATCAAAAAAATACATGGAGGCAGCAAGGTGCAGCAGTTGATTTTGCGCTTGAATTTGCGAAATGGATTAAAGAAATTAAATTTAACGGATTTATTAACCGTATCAATGTAACTGATTTTACAAATGTACCAGATAGGTTTTACGGAGGAGGGAACATTGGTATTCAACAAAGTAAGAATTTATTTGTTGGGTTTAATTATGTTAGTTTGTTTGATTTAATTGGTACATCATCAAATAAAAATGCTTTTCGTAATAATGTAGCATCCTTAAATTATGAATTACAATTAGGGAAAGATAATATTGATTTTCGGTTTTTTGGAGAAACGGGATTTTCGGAATCTAAATATACGTTAGATACTTTAGCTCCAAAATTAGATGATTCTTTTTTAGATGTAGGAATTTCTTTTTCTTATAAACCACTTCGCACTAAATTAACGCTTGGGTATTTAGATGTTGGTCCTGACTTTAGAAGTGCGGGTGCCCAATCAAAGCGAATGAATTACAATGCTACTCCTTCCGTTTATGATCGGTACACAAACCAGCAAGGACTTCGCTCAATTGGAATATTTGATATGATGCGTGATGAAACATTGTATAACAAATCAATCAGTAATAATTTGATGGCATTTAACCCCGCTTATAATAACGTGATGCCGTTTGGGATTGCAACTTTTAATAGACAAGGTGTTTATGCAAAGCTTGATTTTTTAGATAAAAAAGAAATTGTTAAGATAGGTGCAGAAACTTGTTTATTGAATGAAATAAAAGGACAAGGAACAGAAAAATTAAAATCCTTTAATTTAATTAAATCAAATGCTGAATTAAATATTCATAAATTATTAGCATTGAAGAAAACGATAAAAATTACAGCTGGTTTTGCAACACAATCAACAAAACGAAGTAGCGATTTAGATTTTGAAAAAATAAATTTAACATCAAATAATTGGAACGCTGGCTTTGAAGTTGAGTTTTATAAAAACTTTGATTTACTTGGTGGTATAATTTCTTATGAAGCAAATGGAAATGAAATGATTGCTGACAGAAACAAGTATACTGAAGTAACGGATTTTAACGAATATAAAATTAATACTTCTGAAATGATTTTAGGAGGTGGTTTGAGGTATCGATTCTCTGATAAGATTTATTTAACAACTCTTTATCAAAATTATGATTTTAAAAATAAATTAAATGCCGTATCTTCCTATTCCATAAATCAGTTATTAATTATCTATAATATGAAATTCTAATTCTTAAAATTTAATTGACAATGAAAAAAATAATTAAACTAAATTTATTTTTATTTGCAATAGCAATGTTTGGATGCAAGCATGATAAATCTCCTTATGATGGTCCAGATTTAAATGATTTATATGGTTCTTTCAAGTTTTTAGAACCGTTTAAAAGTAATTTAGATAGTGTAGACTTTTCTACAAGTCAAACAAATTATTTTACGGCTAAGATGAACAAATTAGTTGATTGGAAAATATCTATCAAAGGATTGTCGTCAGGTGCCGAAAAAGTTATTATTGGAAAATCCAAAACAATAGATGT
>JBIKOX010000088.1:0-11394 GCA_044357775.1 Bacteroidia bacterium
GGTATGAAGTCATGTTGGAATGCTTGTTATGATTTAGGTGTTTATTATGATTGGGAAACTCAAAAAGGATACCAACCCCCGCAACCTATAAAGTTCTCTCATAAATTACATGCTGGAGATAATGAAATAGCTTGTCAGTATTGCCATAACTCAGTAGAAAAATCGAAGCATGCTGGTATTCCTTCTGTAAATATTTGTATGAATTGCCATAAAGGAATTCAAAAAGGACCGCAATACGGTGAAAAAGAAATTGGCAAAATATATGAAGCTTCTGGATTTAATCCAAAAACTGGAGTTTATGATGGTCCTGAAAATCCAATTAAATGGATAAAAATTCACAATCTTCCAGATCATGTTTATTTTAATCACAAGCAGCATGTAGTTGTTGGTAAACAAGATTGCGCAAATTGTCATGGAAAAGTAAAAGAGATGGAAGTTGTTCAACAACAATCTCCATTAACAATGAAGTGGTGTATTGAGTGTCATCGCAAAACAGAAGTTGCTATGGAAGGAAATGCATACTATGATAAAATGCATAAGGCTTTAAAAGAAAAATATAAAGGACAGTACGATGTTAAGTTTACGGTTGATAAAATCGGTGGACTTGAATGCGCTAAATGTCACTATTAATTGTTAGAAACCGGTAATTACAAGAAATATCACAGATGACTATGTCGAAAAAATACTGGAAAGGTTTACCTGAATTAAACAACAGCGAAGACTTTTTACAAACCAAAAACAATGAGTTTTCAGAAACATTGCCAATGGAAGAATTCCTTACTGGTGATGGTACTAACTCTAAAGGTACAAGCCGCAGAGATTTCTTAAAAGTGATGGGCTTCTCTACAGCAGCCGTTGCTTTGGCAGCTTGCGAAACTCCTGTAAACAAATCTATTCCTTATGTAGTAAAACCAGAAGAGGTAACTCCTGGTGTAGCTAATTTTTATGCTTCTACATTTTATGATGGGCATGATTATGCATCTGTACTAGTTAAAACTCGCGAAGGTCGTCCAATTAAAATTGAAGGAAATGATTCGTCTGCTATTAGCCGTGGAGCTACAAGTGCAAGAGTTCAATCTTCTGTTTTAAGTTTATATGATGGCGCTCGCTTAAATGGACCATTAGCAAAAGGAAACGTTACAACTTGGAAAAATGTTGATGATGCTGTTGCCAATTCTTTATCTACTGGAACTAACGTTATTTTAAGTTCTACTATTATAAGCCCTTCTACAAAAGCTGTCATAGCTGAATTTACTGCAAAGCACCCAAATACAAAACATGTAACATACGATGCTATTTCCTATTCAGCATTAATTAATGCGAATAAAAATGTGTTTGGCAAATCAGTAGTTTCTTCGTACGATTTTTCAAAAGCGAAAACAATAGTTGGTATTGCTTGTGATTTTTTAGGAACTTGGTTGAGCCCTATCGAATTTGCTAATCAATATAGCAAAACACGTAAGGTAAATCGTGAAAACTTAGAAATGAGTAAACACTACCATTTTGAGGCTAATTTATCCTTAACCGGAGCTAACGCAGATGAGCGTTATATGGTTAAAGTTTCTGAGTTTGGTAAAGTAATAGCTTCTTTGTTTAATGCAGTAGCAGGTGCAACTGGTAATTCAAAAGTATCTGATGCTGCAGTATCTAACACGGATGCTGCAAAAGCAATTGCTAAGGCAGCAAAGGAATTAGTTGCTAATAAAGGAAAATCAATTGTAGTTTGTGGTTTTAATGATGAAGGTTGCCAAACATTGGTAAATGGTATCAATAAAATGTTAGATAACTATGGAAAAACTGTAGATGTAGAAATGCACTACAATTTAAAACAAGGTAACGATAAAGAATTTATTGATTTAGTGGCTGATTTAAATGCTGGTAAAGTAGGAGTTTTGATGACTTACAACTGTAATCCTGTTTATACGGCTCCTGCGTCTTTAAAATTTGAAGCAGCTTACAAAAAGGCAGCCGTTAAAGTTTCTTTCTCACAGTCGTTAGATGAGACCTCTAAATTAGCTGATTTTGTTTGTCCAGATAATAATTTCTTGGAATCTTGGGGTGATGCAAATCCAAAAAAAGGGCACTATTCATTACAACAACCAACTATCAATCCAATATTTGCATCTCCTCGTTACGAAGGAACTCGTCAGGTGCAAGACACATTATTAAAATGGTCAGGTATTAAATCTGATTATTTAACTTACTTGCAAGGATATTGGAATAACCATATTTTCCCACAGCAAGGTAAATATTTAGATTTTGCTACTTTTTGGGCACATACATTGCACGATGGTGTATTAAAAGTTTCTGTAAATAAAGAACCTGTAATTGCTCCAATGGCAATTGATTCTGCAGGTAAGCCTTTAATGGCAGGTGTAGCAGCTATAATTAACGACGTTATTACTGATAGTACTCATGTTGCTGCTCCGGCTAATCATGTTGCTTCTCATCATGTTGCAGCAGTTCCAACTGAAGTTTCTTCATCCTTACCAACTCCTGATTATAAGAAAGCTGCATCTATTGCAACTTCTGCAAAAGGCGGCGCAATTGAATTAGTAGTTTATGAAAAAGTTGGTTTAGGAAATGGTAATCAAAGTAATAATCCATGGTTAATGGAATTACCTGATCCTATTTCTAAAGTTACTTGGGATAATTACATTACAATGAATCCGGCCGATGTAGCCACTATGGGATTACATGAAATGAAACGTCAGGATAAAGTAGGGTCTATTGTGGACTTAACTGTAAATGGCGTAACAATAAAAGTTCCTGTGTATCCGCAGCCAGGCCAGACGCCAGGAACTGTTGGATTAGCGCTTGGTTATGGTCGCTCAGCTGAAAGCATGAAAGTTGCTTTTGGTGTAGGAGTAAATGCGTATTCATTTGTTACAATAACTGGTAATACATTGCAAAATGTTAGTTTATCTGTTTCTATTGCTAAAACTAACGAAGAACATAAATTTGCTGCTACTCAAATTCACCATACAATTATGGCTCGCGAGGAAGAGATTTTAAGAGAAGTTTCTTTGAATGAATATAAATCAAAAGAAAAAGAAGTTTGGAATCCTGCTGCTATGTTACCAATGCATGGTGGTGGTTCAAAACCGGTTGGAGAAGTTGATTTATGGGATGCTCATCCTCGCATGAACCACAAGTGGGGATTAACAATTGATATGACTTCATGTATTGGTTGCGCAGCTTGTGTTGTAGCTTGTACAGTTGAAAATAATGTTCATGTTGTTGGTAAAGATGAAGTTAGTAAGACGCGTGAAATGCACTGGTTGAGAATTGATCGCTACTACACATCCGACATGAACAAAGAAAAAGCTGCTGAAGAACATTTAGGAGCTATGAAAATGTATTTGGATATGGAAAACCCTTCAAATAATCCAAAGGTTACTTTCCAGCCAATGATGTGTCAGCACTGTAATCACGCTCCTTGCGAAACCGTTTGTCCGGTTTTAGCAACTAGTCATAGCACTGAAGGGTTAAATATGATGACGTATAACCGTTGTATTGGTACTCGTTACTGCGCTAATAATTGTCCGTTTAAAGTTCGTCGTTTTAATTGGTTTAATTACAATGAAAACGAAATGTTTACAGACATTAATCCAGCTCAACAAGATTTAGGACGTATGGTATTAAACCCAGACGTGGTAGTTCGTTCACGAGGAGTTATTGAAAAATGCTCAATGTGTGTTCAACGTTTACAAGCAGGTAAATTAGTAGCAAAAGCAGCTAAAATGCCAATTGTTGACGGCTCTATCAAAACAGCTTGCCAACAAGCTTGTCCTACAAACGCCATCATGTTTGGAGATGCAAATGATGAGAAGGCTGAAATTTCAACTTGGAGAAATGATGATAAAAACTATGTTTTATTAGAAGAAGTAGGGGTTAAACCAACAGTATCTTATTTATTAAAAGTAAGAAACCAAGAGGAAGCTATCCATCATGGATCTCATGCAGTTGATAAGCCATCGCATTCAAAAGAAGGACATAAAGAAGAACAACACTCATAATAAAAAAAAGTAAAAAATTAATTTATAAATTCTGAACTAAAATAATATGCACGCAGAATCACAGATAAGAATTCCTCTGATATTAGGTGATAAAACTTACCGAAATATCACAGATGATATTATTGCGCCCATAGAAGGTAAAGCAAATAGATTATGGTATATTTTATTTACTATTTCTGCATTAGCTTTTATGTGGGGTATTGGTTGTTTATCTTATACAATTGGTGTTGGTATTGGAGCCTGGGGTTCTAATAATGGTGTTGATTGGGCTTGGGATATTACAAACTTTGTATGGTGGATTGGTATTGGTCACGCTGGTACTTTAATTTCGGCCGTATTATTATTGTTCCGCCAAAAATGGCGTATGGCTATTAACCGTTCAGCTGAGGCAATGACAATTTTTGCAGTATTATGTGCCGCTATTTTTGTAACGCTTCATACTGGTCGTCCTTGGTTAGATTATTGGTTGTTCCCATTGCCAAATCAATTTGGTTCATTATGGCCAAACTTTAACTCACCTTTATTATGGGACGTATTTGCTGTATCAACTTATGCTACAGTATCTATTGTGTTTTGGTATATCGGTTTAATTCCTGATTTTGCTATGATTCGTGACCGTGTTGTTAAACCTAAAATGAAAAAAGCGTATGCTTTATTATCATTTGGCTGGGGTGGAAATGTTCGTCACTGGTCTCGTTTTGAAGAAGTATCTTTAGTACTAGCAGGTTTATCAACTCCTTTAGTATTCTCCGTTCACTCAATTGTATCATTTGACTTTGCTACTTCGGTAGTTCCAGGTTGGCATACAACTATCTTCCCTCCTTATTTCGTATCTGGCGCGGTATTCTCAGGATTTGCCATGGTATTAACGTTAATGTTAATCGTTCGTAAGGTTTATAAATTGGAGTCATACATTACTGTTCAACACGTTGAATATATGAACATTGTAATTATTGTTACAGGTTCTATAGTTGGTGTAGCATATTTAACAGAATTATTTATGGCTTGGTATTCTGGCGTTGAATGGGAACAATATGCTTTTTTAAATAGAGCTACAGGTCCTATGTGGTGGTCATATGCAGCCATGATGACTTGTAATGTTATTTCTCCTCAATTATTTTGGTTTAAAAAATTACGAACTAATTTAGCATTTACATTTGTACTTTCAATAGTGGTAAATATTGGTATGTGGTTTGAACGTTTTGTAATTATTGTTCCAACATTGTGCCGTACTTATTTACCTTCCACTTGGAATACATACTCTCCTACGTTTATTGATGTAGGTATATTTGTTGGTACAATTGGAATGTTCTTTACTTTATTTTTATTGTACTCTCGCACATTTCCAGTAATTGCGCAAGCTGAATTAAAATCAATATTAAAAGCTTCTGGTGAATCACAAAAGAAAGCGGCAGCAGAACACGCTCATTAAAAAGGTATAAATTTTGAGTTATTAGTTTTTAATAATTCAGTATAAAATAAAAAAAATAAGGATAAAAAGTTAGACGTTTAAGAACTTAAAACTTAAAACTCAACACTAAAAACTTAAACAAATATGGCAACTAAACAAATTATACACGGAATCTTTGGAGATGAAGTACCATTATTAGAAGCATGTACAAAATTACGTGCTGCGGGTATTCGTATTAAGGATGTATTTACCCCGTTTCCTGTTCATGGAATAGACCCAATTGTTGGTGTACCGCGCACACGTATTGCAATTTGTGCATTTATTTATGGTATAACTGGTTTATCACTTGCTACATTAATGATGTGGTACATGATGATTAGTGATTGGCCTAACGATATTGGAGGAAAACCAAATTGGAATTATTATTCAAATGTTCCAGCCTTTATTCCCATTACATTTGAAGCAACTGTATTTTGTGCAGCCCACGGTATGTCCTTAACCTATTTATTGCGTTGTTGGTTAGTTCCAGGGGCAAAAGCAAAAAACCCAGATCCTCGCACAACCGATGATAAATTTATGATTTACTTAGAGTTAAATGATGAGCAATCAAAAAAAGCTGACGAGATTTTACGTACCACAGGCGCAGAGGAAGTAAATTACAAAGGAACTATTACAATTGAACCAAAATACTAATTAGATAATAACTTTATATATGAACCTATCATACAAAAATCTTAAACTAATTACGTGCGGAACTTTCGCTATTATGTTAGTGGCGGGTTTTACATCATGTGGTAAAAAAGATGTAAACAGTCCTGGATTTGAATTTATGCCAGATATGTACCGCTCTCCATCTTTAGAATATTATGGAACTCACATTATAAATGGAGATACAATAAATAGTTCTAAGTTACCAGTTGCAGGAACAATTTCAAGAGGATACATTCCTTATGTATATCCAAATACTCCTGAAGGATATGAACAAGCAGGATTATATTTAAAAAATCCTACTGTATATTCTGAAGCTATTGAAAAAGAAGGTGAAGAATTGTATGGTAAATTTTGCGTTCACTGTCATGGTGCAACTGGAGCTGGAGATGGCAAAGTTGGAGCTAAATTACCAGGTCCGCCGCCAGCATATAATGGTCCATTAAAAAACTTACCTGAAGGAAAAATATTCCACACCTTAACTTATGGTAAAGGAACAATGGGTTCGCATGCAAGTCAATTAACGCAAGAAGAGCGTTGGAAATTGGTGTATTATGTGCAAAAATTACAAGGACCAAAAGTAGTGGTATCTGATAGTACTAAAACTGTTATGGCTTCAGATTCAACAAAAAGAAAATAATTAAAACGAATTTTTAAATACGACAGAATTTTTAAATATGAACACTGATAAATTAATTTTCGTAGTTCCCGCTAAAGCAAAAATGACATCATATATTTTGATGGGAGTTGGTTTAGTGTCCATCATTTGTATGTTTATACTTGATAGGCAACCAGATGATCATCATTACCATGCAACGCGTGCTTGGGCAAATCTTTTTGCTGGCTCATTCTTTTTTATGGCTATTGCTTTAGCTGCTGCATTCTTTTTAGGATTGCAATATGCTGCCGAGTCTGGTTGGTCAACAACAATAAAAAGAATAATTGAAGCTATAACATGGTATTTACCTGTAGGCTTATCATTTATGCTGTTATTATTTATCTGTGGCCAAATTCATATGCATACTATTTATCCTTGGATGGCTGATGGCATTGCCACTGAAGGTTCTGAAAATTATGACAAGGTGATTGCCGCTAAAATTGGTTATTTTGGAGTATTTTGGTGGATTAGAACCATTTTATATATGGTGGCTTGGATTTTATTTACATGGAAATTACGTAAAAACTCAATGGATGCTGATGCTGTAGGGCATGAGGAAAGTAAAGGGTTTCATTGGAAAAATGTAAAATTAAGCGCTTGGTTTATGGTAGTTTTTGCAGTAACATCTTCAACATCTGCATGGGATTGGATTATGAGTATTGATACTCACTGGTTCTCTACAATGATGGGTTGGTATTTGTTTTCAGGCATGTGGGTTAGTGCTTTAATTACGATCACAATTTTAGTAGTTTGGTTAAAGAAAATTGGTTACTTAGAGTTTGTTACTGAAAGTACAGTGCATGACATTGGTAAATGGATGTTCGCCATTTCTTTCTTATGGACATATTTATACTTCTCTCAATTTATGTTGATTTGGTATGCAGATATTCCTGAGGAAGTTATTTATTTTCAAACACGATGGGAGTCATACAAAAGTTTAATGTGGACTGTGTTTTTTGTAAACTTTGCCTTCCCGATGGTGATGCTAATGAGTCGTGATTCAAAAAGAAATTACTTTTTCTTAGTATTTGTTGGTGTGATTATTTTTATAGGACATTATTTAGATATTATTATGGTAGTGATGCCGGGAACAGTTGGTCATCACTGGACTGGTTTAGGATGGATGGAATTAGGAAATTTTATGTTCTTTTTAGGCTTATTTATTTATGTGGTATTAAACAATCTTTCTAAACGCCCTTTAATGGTAAAAAATCATCCATTCTTGGAAGAAAGTGCGCACCACGCATACTAATTATAAATTGAAATAATATAATATAAAATTTTTACTATGATTCGTGTAATAAACTGCATCAAATCATAAGACAACTAAAAAAAAACAAATATCAAGATATGAAATTGTTAATCTTAATTGGACTTGTACTTTTAATCATCGCTGTCCACCAGTTAATGCGTGTTATTGAACTTTCACGTGAGTTTAAAAAAGGTAACGAATGGTCGCCAACCGATAGCGATAACTCATTTAACGGAAAATTAATGCTTGCTTTCGGAGTTTTGTTTTTCGGACTTTTATTATGGCAAATTGATCGTTGGGAAGACAATTCTTTGCCATCAGCGGCATCAGTTCATGGTTTAAAAATAGATTCATTATGGAGTATCAACATGTGGGTAATAACAATAGCATCTGTACTTACAAATGGTTTCCTTTTTTATTTTGCCTATAGATACTCTGGTAAAAAGGGAAATAAAGCAACTTATTTGGCGCACGATAATCGTTTAGAAATGGCATGGACAATTGTTCCCGCAATAGTTTTAGCAGGTATTATTATTTTTGGATTAAAATATTGGAATGAAATTACCGACAGATCAGTAGATCCTAATAAGGTAACTATTGAATTATATTCTAAACAATTTGATTGGACTGCTCGTTATACTGGAAAAGATAAAGTATTAGGGTTAACGGATTACCGTCAAATTGATGGAGCAAATTCAGTAGGTATGGATACGTTAGATGCAGCAGGTTTTGATGATATCATTGTAAAAGGTGAATTTCATATTCCTGTAAACAGAGAGATTGAATTTAAAATGCGTTCTCGCGATGTCATTCACTCGGCTTATATGCCACACTTTCGGGCACAAATGAACTGTGTACCAGGAATGATTACAGAATTTAAATTTACACCCAACAAAACAACTGCTGAAATGCGTAAAGACCCATACGTAATTCAATTAATGGCTGGTATCAATGAAGTTCGCGTTAAAAAAGGCGAAGAACCTGTTGAATTTGATTATATATTATTATGTAATAAAATTTGTGGATCTGGCCATTCTAACATGCCTATGACAATTGTAGTAGAAAGTGAAAAAGATTATAACGCTTGGTTAGCAAAACAAAAAGCAGTTAAAACAATTGCTGATAAATAATGTTAATAAATATATTGTTGTACTAAAATAAAGTAATAACTAAAATGGAAAATGCACAGTTACTTGAAGTAAAAGAACATGTTGAACATCACGACCATGCTCATGATGAGCATGAAGAGAGTTTTGTAAGTAAATACATCTTTAGTATGGATCATAAGATGATTGCTCGTCAGTTTTTATTAACAGCCGTCGTTATGGCTGTAATAGCAATGACGATGTCTATTGTATTTCGTCTTCAGTTAGCATGGCCGGGCGAAAAGTTCGCCTTTATTAATGCTATGGTCGGTGATAGATGGGCAAAAGATGGCATTCTTGATCCTAATATGTATCTGGCTTTAGTTACTATACACGGAACAATTATGGTGTTTTTTGTTTTAACAGGTGGATTGAGCGGAACATTTGCAAATTTATTAATCCCCTATCAAGTTGGTGCTCGAGATATGGCATCAGGATTCTTAAATATGTTATCGTTTTGGTTCTTTTTTGCCTCTAGTGCAATAATGATAAGTTCTTTATTTATTGATGATGGTCCAGCCTCGGGAGGTTGGACAATTTATCCTCCATTATCTGCCTTACCTCAAGCTATGCCTGGTTCAAGATTAGGTATGACTTTGTGGCTAATTTCTATGACTTTATTTGTTGTTTCTTCCTTGTTAGGTGGAATTAATTATATAGTTACTATTATTAATTTGCGAACTAAAGGAATGAAAATGACTCGCATGCCTTTAACGATGTGGGCTATTCTGGTAACAGCCATTTTAGGAGTTTTATCCTTTCCGGTTTTAGTTTCTTGCGTTGTATTATTAATTTGTGATAGAAGTTTAGGAACGAGTTTTTATTTATCAGATATTTACATTGGTGGACGACCACTAGATAATGTTGGTGGTAGCCCTGTTTTATTTGAACATTTATTTTGGTTCTTAGGTCACCCAGAAGTATACATTGTATTATTACCTGCTTTAGGTATTACGTCAGAAATTATTTCTACAAACTCTCGTAAACCAATATTTGGATATAGAGCAATGATTGGATCGATATTAGCAATCGGATTCTTATCTTTCATAGTTTGGGGCCATCATATGTTCTTAACAGGAATGAATCCGTTTTTAGGTTCTGTGTTTGTATTTACAACATTATTAATTGCTATTCCATCTGCTGTAAAAGCATTTAACTATATTACAACTTTATGGAAAGGAAACATTCAATATACGCCTGCTATGTTGTTTTCAATTGGATTGGTTTCTTCGTTTATCACAGGTGGCGTAACTGGAATTATCTTAGCAGATTCAACATTAGACATTAACGTTCATGATACGTACTTTGTAGTAGCGCATTTTCATATCGTAATGGGCTTAAGTGCTATTTTTGGAATGTTTGCAGGAATTTATCATTGGTTCCCTAAATTGTTTTTACGTATGATGAACAAAAAATTAGGATATCTGCATTTTTGGTTAACATTTGTTTGTGCTTATGGTGTATTCTTCCCGATGCACTTTTTAGGATTAGCTGGAGTACCTCGTCGCTATTACACAAATAGTAATTTTCCACTGTTTGATAATCTTGTGGATATTAACGAAATTGTAACTGTGTTTGCAATATTGGGAGCATTAGCGCAAGGTATTTTCTTATTTAATTTCTTCTACAGTATTTTACGTGGAGAAAAAGCTACTCAAAATCCATGGAATTCAAACACATTAGAGTGGACAACTCCTATGGCTAACATTCACGGAAACTGGCCTGGACCTTTACCGGTTGTTCATCGTTGGGCATATGATTATAGTAAGCCTGGTGCAGAGCATGATTTTATACCACAAACGGTTCCTTTAGCTGAAGGAGAGCATGATGGCGGCGGCCACTAATTTTTTAAATTTTTAAAAAAAGCTCCTTCTATTTATTAGTTGGAGCTTTTTTGTTAAACTACTTTTTGTATTAAATAACTGCTTACCTTTTTACGTTCTCAAAAAGTACTAATACCAAAATGAATAAATAATTAGTCCAATATTTGCATATTGGATTTTTTTATATTACTTTTGGACTAAATATTAAATCATTATGTCGCTGCCAAAATCAATACAAGTAAAAGAGTCTATTATTGAGTTAAAAAGACTTTTGAAAAGTACACCTAGACTTATTTTTCCAAGAATAAAAATGCTTCTTGAAATAAAGAAGCATGCAGCTACTGGAGGCATTTCCAAACGTATGTTAGCTGATGCTAT
>JBIKOX010000006.1:0-34976 GCA_044357775.1 Bacteroidia bacterium
CTTTCAATAATAAAACCTATGTTTCTATGTGGTTAAAAAATAAATTAAAAATATGCAAATTAGAGTAGTTAACCAATCAAAACATGAATTGCCACAATACGCAACTGAATTATCTGCCGGATTAGATTTAAGAGCTAACATAGATTCGCCAATTGAATTAAAGCCCTTGGAAAGAACATTGGTACCTACGGGATTATTTATTGAATTACATAAAGGGTATGAAGCACAAATTCGTCCACGAAGTGGACTGGCATTTAAAAATGGAATTACTGTTTTAAATTCACCGGGCACAATTGATGCCGATTATAGAGGGGAGTTAAAAGTGTTGTTAGTTAATTTATCCAACACACCTTTTGTAATTAACGATGGCGAACGTATTGCCCAAATGGTAATTGCTAAGCATGAGCAAATTGTTTGGGAACAAACAGCTTCGCTTGATGAAACTAGCAGAGGAGCAGGTGGTTTTGGGCATACTGGAACAAAGTAATTTTTACACCTACTATATTATTTCATTAGTATAATAAATTATTGTGTGCTCTAAATTTCAGTGTTTTAATTTTCTTAGTTAGAATTCTCTTCTCCAAAAAAATCTTTTTCAGAAAACATCGATCCTAAAATATCTTTGAACTGAATGCCACGTTCTAAATTATTTTTTCCTATTAACGAGTGCTCCGCTAAACCAAACAACACAAATTCCATCATTACTAATTTTTCGTTTTTAGTAAGTTTTTCACAATAAACATCTACGATTTCAGCTAAGCCAGGAATAGTTTCTAAATTATTTTTATAAGTTTTATCGTTTACATCCAATAATACATCTACGATATTACCTTCACCAAACCAATTAATAATTGGTTGATAGGGACTCATCACTTTTTTTTGTTTCAATTTAGTTGGATCAGGAAACACAGAAACAAATTCGTTTCTAATGCTTTTACTTAATAGATTTTGAGCTACAATTCCAGCGCCTTCTTGTTCACCTTCATACACTAATTCTATTTTTCCATTTACTGCTGGTATAACACCAATTAAGTCACTTACACGTGCTGCTGTTTTTTGTTCACTATTCAACAACATTCTTCTTTCTGCGGTACTTACTAAATTTTCAAAAGCGGATATGGTTAACCTTGCAGACACGCCACTTTTAGAATCTACATATTCACTTTCTCTGGCTTCAAAAGCAATGCGCTCAATTAAAGTAGCAAGCAAATCGGCTACTTCAACGCATTGTTTTTGGGCTTCGCTTAACTTTGCTTCTTGCTTTGTAATTTGCTTTGATAGAGCAATACTTTTTGGATAGTGCGTTAAAATCTGACTGCCAATTCTGTCTTTTAAAGGTGTTACAATACTTCCTCTATTTGTGTAATCTTCTGGATTTGCGGTAAATATAAATTGAATATCTAAAGGTATACGTAGCTTAAAACCTCTAATCTGAATATCACCTTCTTGTAAAATATTAAATAAGGCCACTTGAATACGCGCTTGTAAATCTGGCAACTCATTTATTACAAAAATGCAACGGTTACTTCGTGGTATTATGCCGTAATGAATAACACGTTCATCGGCATAACTTAATTTTAAATTAGCAGCTTTAATTGGATCTACATCACCAATTAAATCCGATATGGATACATCAGGTGTTGCTAATTTTTCTACATATCTTTCAGAGCGATGCAGCCATGCAATAGGTGTTTTATCACCTTGTTCAGCAATGAGTTGTTTGCTTGATTTTGAAATAGGATTTAGAGGATCATCATTTAATTCGCTTCCTGAAACATAAGGCGTATATTCATCTAATAACTCCACAATTTGCCTAGCTATACGAGTTTTTGCTTGTCCACGTAAACCTAACAAATTCATATTGTGACGAGATAAAATTGCACGTTCTATTTCAGGAATTACAGTATCCTCATATCCTAAAATGCCTTTAAAAACAGAAGTTTTACTTTTTATTTTTTCTATTAAATTATCACGTAATTCATCTTTAATGGACTTACTGATGTAACCTGATTTTTTTAACTCTCCTAATGTTTTAATTGTTGGTGTCATAATATCGAATACTATTATTTAAATTTTTTTTTATTACGTTCAAAATCCTCAAAAATAAATTCTCCAAGGCCTTGTAAAGATGTGTAGAATGCTTTGCCATGGTTTGCTTCTGTAAAATCGTGCACAAAGTTCTGTAAATACGGATCGTTAGCCACCATAAATGTTGTAATCGGTATTTTTAATCTGCGGCAGCTTTGCGCTAAGGTTAAACACTTATTTACAATTTTGGTATCTAAGCCATTACTGTTTTTGTAATAGCGTCCGTTTTCTTTAAGGCAAGTTGGCTTGCCATCGGTAATCATAAAAATTTGTTTGTTAGCATTTTTTCGTCTTCGCAACAAATCCATTGCTAATTCTAAACCAGCAACAGTATTGGTATGATATGGGCCAACTTGCAGGTAAGGTAAATCTTTTACTTCTATTTGCCACGCATCATCTCCAAACACTAAAATATCCAACGTGTCTTTAGCGTATCTGCGTTTAATTAGTTCCGCCAAGGCCATGGCTACATTTTTGGCTGGGGTAATTCTATCTTCGCCATATAATATCATGGAGTGTGATATATCAATCATTAAAACAGTAGATGTTTGGCTTTTATGTTCTTTTTCAGATACAGCCAAATCATTTTCAGTCATCGTAAAATCATTTATACCATGATTAACTTGGGCATTTTTAAATGACTCAAGCATTGAAATTTGTTCAAGGGAATCTCCAAACTGAAATGGCCTTGTATCATTGGTCATTTCGTCGCCTTGCCCCGTAAATTTTGTAGAATGATTTCCGGGAGTTCTTTTTTTAAGTTTGCCGAACACTTTTTCTAGAGCTTGCTCTCTTATAGATTGTTCCGTTTTGGCAGTTATTACAATATTTCCTGAGTTAGGAGAATCGTATTTAATATAATCTCTGTCTTTTAACTCTTGAATAAAATCTTGAATGGTATAATCTGGGGTAGTTAATTTATATTCTTTATCTAACTGATTTAGCCATTCAACGGCTTCATCAAAATCACCACTTGTATAGGTTATGAGCTGTTTAAAAATATCAAACAGTTTGTCAAATGGAGTTTGATTTGGTGCGGTATAATTTGAAAATCTAAATCCAAGCATAGTTAAGTAACAGCAAAAGTAGGCTATTGTTTTTAAAATGCAATTGTTTATAGATGCATGCTCTATAAAATGGGCGCAATAAACGAAAACCTAAGGTATAATTTCGTTTTTAATTTGCGCGCTTTATTAAGTGTTATATTCAATGCAACTTATCACACCGAATGAGTTGTATTCTATTTTTGAATGGCTAAATTTTTTGGGAAGGTTAAAGTGTTAGTGGCAGTTTTTATTTCCTTGTTGTCAAATCTATGTTAAAATTCGCGTTTACAATAATTCCATTGTTGTGTTGAAATACATTTCTGTTGTTTACCTCTCGTCCAAGTTGAAGTGTCTGGTTTAAATAACCTGCTTCAATTCTTACTAATGAATTAAATCTGTATCCTAATAATATACCTATTCGGTTTTGGTCAAAAATATTTTCATTTACATTTTCACCAAACCCAATAAATAT
Source organism: Bacteroidia bacterium (assembly GCA_044357775.1). Lineage (GTDB taxonomy): Bacteria > Bacteroidota > Bacteroidia > B-17B0 > Aurantibacillaceae > UBA4416. The sequence goes on from JBIKOX010000006.1 coordinate 3,607, forward strand.
TTCATCGTAAATAGCAAAATAAGGTGTTTTGTCCTTAATTTCTTTGTCTTTCAATGATATTTGCATACGAAACATATATCTAAATCTATTCAATAATAAAAATTCATCTTCGTTTGTAAGATTAGCGTTTGAATATCTTCCTCCCCAACGTTGTTCCAGCATAAAGCGGTGAGACAAATCAACAATAGAAACTTTATCTGTTATGGTTGCCATCTGAAATAAACGATGTTCGGTAAAATCTTTCCCCATTCCGTTGATAGGAATTTCTCCATAAGGAAATGTTTCTATCCAAGCATAACCAAGTCTAAATTGTATTTTGGTGTTAAGTTGGTAATTAACTCCAACACGTAATAAACTCTGCTGCCATTCAGTAATTATTTCAGTTCTACGAAACTGATATTCTGTATGGATACCAAATTTTTGAGAAACTTTGAATGTCCCAAAATAATTATACCATCCGATAGTATTATAGTTGTTTAACCTTGTATTTTGAGCATTTATTGAGCCTGAGATAAAACTTAATAAAACTATACTATAAAAAGCTGTTTTTTTATTCATCTTTATATTGTACTAAGGTGTTCGGCTTGTCTTTTTATCTATTTATATTTCTGACTTTTCAAAATTGCCTATAACGTTTTCGCGGCTTGCTTCTGCTGAATTGAAACCGTTTTCTACCGAAAATGTTTAAATAAAGATACCATGTTGCCAGGCAATTGCAAAGAAAAAATTAAAAAAGTTTCTACCACTTTTGCAAAAGCCGAAGCTGAATACCCAAATGGGATTTAGGTTTTGTTAGCAGCTGTTGCTTAAAGGTCGAAAGTTATTGCAGAATTTTTCAGAATGTAATTTTCGTCTAATACAGAAGCGTTAATGTAATTTGTCATAGAAGCTGTTGTTTGTCCGTAAGCTTCATGTATGTGACCGCAAACATGAAATTTTGGTTTTAGTTCTCGCACTTTGTCCAACAAGTCTTTGCAACCGGCATTTTGTCCATCGTTTGTTTTGTCAAGTATACAAAATACAGGTCCATGAGTAATCAATATGTCGATATCTGATGGAATTAAGTCCCAATGCTTCGCGATTTGTTCACCTCGATGACGGTTGAACGCCCAATTAAAAAACCAAGGAGTAATAGGAGAGCCCCAAATTTTTATATTTTCGACAGTCGTTCCACTGTCGCATAAATAGATGACGTTGTCTGGAATTATTTTTTTTATTTCTTCTTCGGGTGTTCGCTCAAAATAAAAGTCATGATTACCAGCAATGAATATTTTATATTTAAAGTCTAGGTCTTTAAACCAATTTAAAAAATCAATCACCTCATTTTCTGCGCCTCGCTGACTTATATCACCAGCATGGATAATCACATCACCTTTCGGAAGATTCAATTTAGCATGTTGTCCATGAGAGTCTGAGATTATTACGAATTTCATATTTATCTGTCTAGCAATTACAGCTAATGGTATAGCAGCTTGTATTGTTTGGAGTTTGAAACTTTGTCTACCGAAATGTTAATTTAAAGATACACTGTTGCTTGGCAATTGCAAAGAAAAAATTAAATAATTGTCTACCTCTTTTGCAAAAGCCGAAGCAGAATGTCCAAATGAAATTTAGGTTGGGTTAGCTGTTGGGCTATTTTATTTATAAGCTTGAATTAATACTGCCGTTGGAATTTTTAAACTGTTATGAAGTAGTCTTATCATTTCCAGTGTTAATTTTCTTTTCTTATTAAGTATTTCACTAGCACGACTCTTTAGTCCTACAATGTTGGCTAAATCTGTCTGACTATAACCCATTTGCTCCATGCGAAATTTAATGGCTTCAATCGGATCAGGAAATCCTATTGGGAAATGCTCATCTTCATATTTTTCAAGTAAAATTCCTAATATTTCAAGTTCATCTCCTTCGCGAGAACCTTTCTTAGCGTCAAAAATTACTTCAAGTCTTTCTAAAGCATTTTGGTAGTCTTTCTTTGTTTTGATTGGTTTTATTGTCATTAGTTCTAAATTTTAGTTGCATCTATTTTGTCGTATTCTGCATGCGTTCCCACAAACCGAACCCAAATCATACCATAATCATAATTTATTTTCACAATTAATCGATATGTATTCCCCTTAATATTAAATACTACTCGATTGTCAACTAAAAAACTTGCACTAGGGTATACCTTTTTAATATCCTTTGGACCCTTCCATTCAACAGCACTTGTCTCTTGAAACCAAGATTTTAATTGTTGCTGGCTATCAGAGTGTTTCTCCCAAAACTCCCGTAATATTTTCTTAGAAATTATTCTCAAGTTACTATTTTTTAACAAAGATAAGAAAAGTTCCCGAATTGGGAAAATAATTTACTAAATATTTTTATGGTAATTTTTAGTCTTGCCGGTAACGGTTTCAAGCTAAATTCCCGTTTGGAGTTTGAAACAGTGTCTACCGAAATTTTAATTTAAAGATACACTGTTGCTTGGCATTTGCAAGGCAAAAATAGAAAAATTGTCTAGCGCTTTTGCAAATGCTTTTTCTTTCCATTTAGTTAAAACATAGTAATATTAAGTAATTGCTTCACTATCTTATCTTTTGTGTAACATGCTCAATTAATTACCACCAAAGTAAATTGGTAAATCATACCAAACTGCTACTGCTTTTCCATTCTGTTTACCTGCGGACCAAGAAGGCATAGTTTTAATTAATCTTATAGCTTCCTCATCACATTCTTTACAACCCGAAACACCTTTTAAAATTCTAATATTTTCTATGCTACCATTTTGATTAATAACGAATTTCGTAAAACATTTACCAGTTATGCCATTATCCTTTGCAAATTTTGGATATTGAATGTTTTTATTCAAATATTTTACCATAGCCAGTTGACCGCCAACAAATTCAGGCATTTCTTGAACAACCGTGAAAATTTCTTTCTCAGGTTCTTTACTTTGAACTTGTATTTTTACTTCTTCTTTTCTTATTGGTATATCATTTTCCATTTCCTTTATTTTTGAATTCATAGTATTTATATGCATACTTGCATCTTGCCCACCAAACCAAGATTTATTGGCAAAGTAAATCGCGTAACCATTAGGTACATATGGATAGTTAATAGTAACTTCAATTTCTGCTCCATGAGAAATATCAACAGAAAAAAAACCTCTTCTATATGTTTTAGATTCTTTATTAAGGAATTGATCAACTATTTTTCCCATATTATTATAAGTTGTCCTTGTATGAGTTTCGATTTCAAATGTTATTAAATCATTGCTTTCAGTTTTAAAACTAAAATAGTTTCCATTAAAACATGCAACTGTCGTTCCTTTTATATCGAGCATTTTTCCGTTACCCATAGTTTTATATGTACTACTTGTAATGCACTTTATTCCTGATTGAGAGTAAATTAAATTCGTAAAAATTGTAAGTGTAATAAAGACTATTATTTTCATTTTATTATTTTTTATTTAATTTGGCTTTTACCAATCAATTCTAGATATTCGCTAAGCGCCACTTAACTCTTTTTAATTATTTACAAACGACAATAAACGCTTTCAAGTCCATCCCAAATATAATAAAAAAAAGCTGCATGTTTTAAATGCAGCTTTAATGGAAATTATTTATCGGAGTGATGTTGAAACAAATTCAGCATAACTTTATTTGGCGTAAGCCGTAGCTCGTACTTCTCTTATCACCGTTACTTTTACTTGTCCGGGGTATGTCATTTCTGTTTGTATTTTTTGAGAGATGTCAAATGCTAATTGTTCTGATTGTTTATCATCTACTTTGTCAGCCGATACCAGTACACGCACTTCTCGTCCCGCTTGAATAGCATATGTTTTTTCTACACCCTCATAAGACAACGCTAACGCTTCTAAATCTTTTAAACGTTTCATGTATTGCTCAGCAACTTCGCGGCGAGCACCAGGTCTTGCGCCGCTAATAGCATCACACACTTGTACTATTGGAGCATAAAGTGTTAGCATTTCAACTTCATCGTGATGGGCTCCAATGGCATTACATACTTCTGGTTTCTCTTTATATTTTTCGGCCAACTTCATACCAAGTAATGCATGTGGTAATTCTGGTTCTTCATCAGGCACTTTTCCAATATCATGTAATAAACCAGCGCGTTTGGCAACCTTAGGGTTTAAGCCCATTTCGCTAGCCATAATAGCGCAAAGGTTTGCAACCTCACGGCTATGTTGTAATAAATTTTGTCCGTAAGAGGAGCGGTATTTCATACGACCTACCATTCTAATTAATTCAGGATGTAAACCATGAATTCCTAAATCAATACACGTACGTTTTCCTGTTTCAACAATTTCTTCATCAATCATCTTTTTAGTTTTCTCCACAATCTCTTCAATACGAGCTGGGTGAATACGTCCATCAGTTACTAATTGATGTAAAGATAAACGACAAATTTCTCTTCTGATAGAATCAAAACATGATAAGGTAATAGCATCTGGTGTATCATCTACAATAACCTCTACGCCAGTAGCAGCTTCTAAAGCACGAATATTACGTCCTTCACGACCAATAATTCGTCCTTTAATTTCATCACTTTCAATATGGAAAACAGTAACTGAATTTTCAATGGCAGTTTCTGTAGCTAAACGTTGAATCGATTGAATGATAATTTTTTTAGCTTCTTTATTAGCGTTAATCTTCGCTTCATCCATCGTGTCTTTAATAAACGCCATGGCCTCCGTTTTAGCTTCTGCTTTTACGCTTTCAATTAATTGTGCTTTAGCTTCATCGGCACTTAAACCCGATACTTTTTCTAATAATTCAACTTGTTTACGGTGAGACTTTTCTATCTCTTCGCTTTTCTTTTTGTACAATTCAACCTGAGAATTCAATTGAGCTTTTTGCGACTCAAGTTCTTTGTCTTTTTTAGAAGCTTCTTCTACTTTTTTAGCTAAATCGCCTTCGCGTTGTTTGGCTTTGTTTTCTAAAACAACTAATTGTTGGTTGCGCTCGTTTACCGATTTATCATGCTCGGATTTTAATTGTAAAAATTTTTCTTTGGCTTGTAAAATTTTCTCCTGTTTAAAAGATTCTGCTTTTACTTCGGCCTCTTTTATTAGGTTTTGTTTTTCTTGAACGCTACTTTTATTCAATCGAGAGTTTGCTATTACAAAGCCAGCAACTACTCCTGCAATTAATGCAATGGCTATAAATATGGATGTTAACATAATTTTTTAGTTGTCGCACATTGTTTATACTATTTAATCTTTATTTGGGGCGACTATCCAAATAACTATTAACAAAAAAAACGCACAAACCTTCGAATTACTTCAATGTTTGTGCGTTAAAAAGGGTCTTTTTTAAAAGACTATTATATATACTATTCTTCTGTTTTTTGTATGTTATCTTTATGTTGAATTAACATTTGTTCAACATCTTCTAACACCAATTTTAGAGTGCTTAACTCTTGTTCTGCTTGGTTTTTTTCTTTTGCTAATTGGCTTACCAATTGCAAAGTAACCATTGCCATCACATCTTTTTTATCTTTTATTCCGTAGTTTTTTTCGAACTCCGCAATTTTTTGATTTATTAATTTAACCGCTTGTTTAACGTTACGCTCGTCCTCACTTTTTATTTTTAGTGAATATATCCCGTCTGCAATTTCAACTTTTACACTTACATCGCTCATTAAACTAAGCTAATTATCTTTTTTAAGCACTCAACAGAGCTATACATTTATCAATTTCACGCACCAACTCATTTATTTGTTTTTTCATAATTGTTTTGTCAGAACTACTATTACCGGAACCTCCTGCTAAAATAACATTTTTTCTGTGATTATCCAATGCACTTGTATCAATACTATGAGAATCAACATGTTGCGATATTGAAGCAACCGTTTCGTTCATCTTTAATAGTTGATTGGACATTTCTTCTTTTTCATTCAACAAACTTAAGCGCTGATCAGTTAATAAATCAAGTTGTTTAAATAAGCGATCTATAAAAGCGTCTTGCTCCTCTGCTTTTGTTGAAGATTTTAATTCAGCAATTTCTGTTTCGTATTTTGAAATGGCAGTATTTAATTCAGATACTTGAGAATTTAAATCCTGTGCAGAAGATTTATAATTTTCTAAATCTAATTCTAAATTTGATTTTATAGATAATAAATGATCATAATCGCCTTGCAATGTAGATGAAACTTCACTGGCCGATACAGCAGTATTTAATTCAGCACGAACATTTGCTAATTCTGCTTTTAATAAGTCAACCTCGGTTTGCAGGGCACTATTATTAGCAGATAAAGTAGTTATTTCGTAATTTTTTTGATTTAAAATTTCTTTTAAATCGCTGGCTTTTGCTTCTGCCACTGTTTTTAAATCAGATAATTCTAACGTAATTAAAGTTAATTCGTTATCAGTAGTTTCTAATTTGTCAGCTGTTGCATCAATCTCTGAAATAAGCGACGTGTTTTCAGCAAGTAACTTATTAAACTCAAGTTCATTATTTTTTATTGATAAAGCATGCGCAATTTCAATGTCATTTTTAATGGTTTCAAAATTTACTTTTTCTGCACTAAACGAAGTTTCTAACTCTTTAAACTTCTCATCTAAGTCTTTATATGCGCTCGTTAATTGTGCATTTTGATTTATTTTTTCTTCTAACGAAGCGGTTAATTCTAATATGCTAATATCTTTTTGTGTATGCAACAATTCTAGTTCAGCAATTTTTGAATTTAAAATAGTTACCTGTTCATCAATGCTAGCTAGCTGAGCATTTTTGTAAGTATCAAATTCAGTAGTTAAAGTAGTATAATTAGTAATTTGTTTGCTAATTTCTTCTGCTTTAAGTTCAATATCTAAAGTTAAAGCATCAATCTTAGAATTTTGAGTATCTATATGATACACCATTTCTCTAATTTTTTCTTTAAAATGCTCGTTTTCTATAACTACCTTACTAAGGTCTTCTGATAATTGAGCGTTAAGTGTTTCTGATTGAGAAATAGTTGAGCTTAATTTTTCTTCATATTCAGATTTTAATTCATCTAACTGGGTATTAGATAAACTAGACTTACCTTCTAATTCAGTTTCGTATGTTAATCTGAGCTCTGCTTCTTTTTGATTAAAGGATTCGTTTAAAGATTCAATCGTTAAGTTTAACTCCGTTTCAAATTCTAGTTGTTTATTTGATAACTCAGTATTTAATTCAGAAATTTTTGCTTCGTATGAATTTATTAAGTCTAACTTTTCGCTTGTGTAAGATCCAGTTAAAGATGAAATTTGGTTTTCATACGAAAATGTAATTTCTGCTTTTGCAGAATTCCATTGATTTGTTAAGGTTTCTATTCTTAATTCATATTCGTTTGTTAAATCTGAAACAACATCTGAATTTGAACCTGATAAAGAGGCGATACGACTTTCACTATCATCCTTAAGTGCATTTAATTGAAGATTAAAATCACTTTTTAACTCTTCTATTTGAGTTTCGTATGATGAAACTGTTTCTTGATATGTTGCGTTGTAAGTGGATGTTAATTCATTAATTTTTAATTCTAATTCGCTACGAATGCCACTTTGCTGGTAAGTTGTATTTGATTTTAGTTCTGTTAATTGTGCATCATGAGCTAATTTTAAAGTCGTAATTTCATTTTGTGACGATGCTTGTAATTCCGCTAATTTACCTTCATAATCGGCAGTCATTAAAGATAACTGACTATTTAAATCTTCAATTGTATTAAGTAAGGTAGTTATTTCATCTTGCTTTTGCTGCAACTGCTCGTTAATTGAATTTCTTAATTCTTTAAATGAATTGACTTCACCTTTATAATTAGCGTTATCTCTTTCCATAACTACCAATTTGGTATTCAAAACGTCTATTGATACTTGAAGACGCTTATAATCTTCATCACGCTGAATGAGTTGGTTTCGGTAATCGCTTAATGAACGTTTAATTTCATTGTACTCCTTACGAAGCACTACGTCACTATCTAACACTTGCTGCAATTCTGATTTGATATTATCTACGCTCATAAAAATAATTTTTTTGTTATTGCAATTTGTTTTTCTTTAGCTTTTAAATTTTAACGGCTAGAGTATATTATTCGCAATACACATTTTGCTGTTTGTTAAAAATAAACTTTCTGCAAGTGCATTTTACTTAAGCCATTAACTTTACATCAACAATGACTTGTTAATTAAGTGGTAGTAATTTAACCAAAGCATAACGATGAATTTTAAGATTACCTTTTTATTTTTTTTCCTGTTGATTTCATCAGCCTATTTTTCGCAGTATAACGGTTTAGGGTTTATTTATCCGTTAGATAGAAATATTATTGTTACTGGTAACTATGGCGAACTGAGACCAAATCATTTTCATGCAGGATTAGATTTTAGCACCGATCCTGCAATAAATTTACCAATAAAAAGTATTGGGGATGGGTATGTAAGCCGCATTAAAATCAGTAGTGTTGGTTACGGAAGAGTTTTATATATCACCCATCCTAATGGCTATGTTTCGGTTTATGCGCATCAAAAAAAGTACGCAACAAAAATTGATAATTACATAAGAGCAAAACAAAAAGAACTCAAGAAAAATGAGATTGAGATTATGCTAAAGCCAAATGAGCTAGCTGTAAAAAAAGGAGACGTTATTGGTTATACTGGCAATTCAGGGAGTTCTACTGGACCTCATTTACATTTTGAGATTAGAGAGGAAAAATCGGAAATCCCAATTAATCCTTTATTAGTCTATAATGTAGCAGATAATGTAAAACCAGAATTGACCTACTTAGCAATTTATAGCACCGCTGACACTAATAATATTAGGCGTATTTTAACCATTCCAGTATCAAAATTTGGCGATAAGTTCTCACTACCAAAATACACGCAAGTGATAAACGAAAACACCTTTGCGATTGGCTTTTCAGGTTTTGACAGAGCAAATGCTACCGACAATAAAAACAATATATACGAAGCTAAAATTTTGTTGGATGATCAACTCATTTATCATCATCAGCTCAACAACATAAGTTTTGACAATGGGCGCTATGTAAATGTGTTCAGCGAAAAAGAGAACGGAACAAAATTTCAGAAGTGCTTTACTCCAGCGTGTTTTGATATTGGCATTTATAAAAACGTTGTAGATAATGGTAAGATTGTTTTAAAAGATACTTTACCGCATAAAATTAATTTATATGTTAATGATGAAAAAGGAAATAAAAGCACCCTGACGTTTTATGTGAAAACAAAAAATTTGACAGGTTATAATTCAAATAAGATTACGTGCAATGTTTTTTGTAATAAGGAAACTTTTATAAAAAAAGATGATGTTGAGGTAATTATTAAACCTGGTACATTAGCAAACAGCAAGTCGGTTGCAGTATATATAAATAAGTTAGGAAAAGTAGTTATTGGAAATAAGGATGATGTTTTGTTAAAAGCATTTACGTTCTCGATAAAAATTCCAAAAGTAATAAGTGGCAAAGAAGATAAAATGATTGTAATGAATAGCGAGAATTGCTTGCTTGCAAAATATAATAACGGTTGGTTAACGTCTGAAAGTAAATCATTTGGAGCTTTTAGTTTTGGATATGATAGCATTGCACCAACGATTATATTTCCTAAGTCAAAAAATAAAAAAGGTCAGGCAACAAAGTTTATTAGCTTTAAAGTCAGTGATTATATAAGTGGTATTGCAGATTATAACATATCCATTAACAACATTTGGCAAATAGCTGAATACGATCCGAAATCAAATACAATTACTTGCTATTTTGATGAACCCGCTACCGGAAAATTAGAAATTGAAGTAACTGATAAAGTTGGCAATAAAGCAATTTTAAACATGGACTTATAATTAATTGCTCAGGATATAAGTAGATAGTTAAAGTATAAGTTTCAATTATCTAAATAAATTCGGCCTTGTCTCCACATATCAACTGCCTGATACCATGAATCTTTGTAGGTTTCGTTTCTTTCTAAATAATAATCATTATCAGAAAAAGGGTTTATTACTTTAATAAACGAAAACACTATTGAACTTGAATTTGTTCCTTCGCCATAGGTCCAAATTTCTCCGTCTTTTCGTTTTATAACTTTGTTGGGCGCTCCAAATACAATATATATCATGCCTCTGTCTGTTTTCCATCCTTCCTGAAAACTTGTAAATAATTTATTAGATTCCATCACTCTTCCATAATATTTTTTAATCAGTTCTTTTGCTCTTTCGCTGCTGCCGCCTATATCTAGCCAAAAATCATCAATTGCTAATTTTTTATCGGATGCTTGCAAACAAAATTCAAATTCTTTTTTAGCCATAATGTAACGTGTTGCTAAAACCATTTGCTCTGCATTTTTTATTTTTGGATAAGATGATTCATAAACAAAAAAGGTTACACCATCTTTAGTTTCGTTATTGGTTAGTAAATGAAAAAAACCTTTTTGAGGTAGTGTCAATTCAATTTTACCATCTATTAAATAAACAAAAAAAGTAGAGTCGGGTTTATAACTAAAATGAGACATTTGAGCCATTGAAAAAGGTGGCAATGCCAATTTAAAATTAGACTTAAAATAATCAACTTGATAGGAGTTTTTTTGATTTCTAAATGATTGCAGGTAAACAATATCTCCCATTTTATTGTAGGGCGCAGAAATAATGTCATTTGTCGCATTTGTAATTAAAAAATTTTGGCGCGAATGTATGGTTGTTTTATTGGCATATAAATTACTTGTGTAAATAGCTTTTTTATGTTCATCTATTACATTAATATCAAAATAATAATTATACCCTTTCTTTAATTTAAATAAGAAGTCTCCTGTCAACATTTTAATTACAGCATCATTTTGCTTGTCTTTTATAATAAAAGCAACAGTATCAACTATTAAATTTAAGTTATCTTCTGTGCTAATTTTTACTTGCAGTTTAACTTGGCTGTAAAAATCCGCACTAGCTTCTTCCTTTTTATAAAGTAGTATCTCATTTGAAATTTCATAAAATAATTGACTTAGGCTGTCGTTTACATGATAAACAGTATACTTTGCATTTAGTGTATTATTGTTTTTTTGATATAGTCTATCAGAACTTGTTTGATTGACTTTTTGTGAAGTACAAGAAAATAAAATAGATAGTATAAAAAATAGGCATGAAATTGCAATACAAATAAATCGCCATCTCAATAAAAGGAACTGATAGTGATGAAAATATGAGTGCGAGTAATTAGACATTTATTAGTAAAGATAAGTCAGGCAATTTGATAAAACTATATACAACATCAATTCAATTAATTATCTCCTTAATTAGTAACTTATATTGATATAATATAGGGAGTTGTTTTACATTAAATCAACCAAACTCTTTTGAATGATGTAATAATTTTAGTGAATTTTCTAATTATGGTTATAGTGTGGCAAATGTATAATTTAATTTTAAAAAGTGTTCAATATAGTGCGGTAGGGCAAATTTTAAATTAGCTTCTGCTTTAATATTATCGTGAAAAACAATGATACTTCCGTTTCGTGTATATTTAATGCTATTCTCTAGGCACTTTATGGGTGATGTAAAATTATCATAGTCGTAGCTTAAAACATCCCAAAACACAACTTTATAATTCTGTAAAATGGCATTGTATTGACTTTTTTTTATTCGACCATAAGGCGGTCTAAATAACTTGGTTTTTGTTAATTCTTCACAGCGCTCTGTGTTCTCGAGATAGGTAGATTTTTTAATTTTCCAACCTTTGAGGTGGTTAAAAGTATGGTTCCCTATTTGATGCCCTTCATTAATAATTCTATTAAACAATGATTCATTTTTTAAAATGTTGTCGCCAACACAAAAAAATGTAGCTTGTATATTATAGGACTTTAGAATATCTAACACCCAGGGAGTCATCTCTTGAACAGGACCATCATCAAATGTTAAGTAAATAACGCGCTCATTCTCGTTCATACGCCATAAAGAACCTCTGTAAAAAGATCGTAATAGTTTTGGTGGACGAACAAGTAATTTCATTTAACCTAAAAATAGCTGAACAAGTTTAATAAAAAATAAAGATATACCATATGCTTACTTAAAATTATCTATACAAGCATACACTTAATTAATAATAAATATCATCAGTGGTTTTGATTAAAGACATGTTTATTAACAAGCAATTAAAGTAACTTTGTTTCAGGTGAGTGGTTTATTTTTTGATTCTATAAAAATTACTCTCGTCAATTAGTTATTAATTTTTAAAATTTAGACATGAAAAATCTTATTATTTTATTTGCAACAATTTTTCTTTTAGGCACTATGTTTTCAGCTGAAAACTTATATCTTAAAAAATTGCTTAGCGGCAATACAACAAATAGTCGGGGAATTAAAGACACAAAGAAGCAAGATGATGATTATAAAAAATACAGAACTGAGCAAGAGCAAAAAATCCGTGAAAACGAAAAAGTTATTGCAGAACTAAAAACTAAAAAAAGCCAAGTTAAAAAAGAAAAACTAACTAATTATGAAAACAAAATCAATGAGTTAGAAAAAAAGAATAATGAGTTGAGAAAGAAAATTATAGTTAATTACAAAAATCAAGGAGTAAGTAAATGGGAATCATTTAAAAACGAATTTAACCATGATATGGGAGAATTAAAGGAATCTTTAAAAGATCTATTTAAAGACAATGTTAAGGAGTAAATTAGTTTGCAAAATTTACGCCGCATAAAGTTTATAGTTCTTTCAAATCAAAGTTCTTATCTATTCTAATTCCTCGCTCTGTATTTGCAACTGTGCAGCACTCCATAATTGGATCGTGTTCAAAAAACAGAGTCCAATTATTTTTTGCAGCTTGACTTAAGATATACTCTTTTTCTTTCATTGTATTTAAAGGTCGCACATCATAGCCCATTACATAAGGCATTGGAATGTGTCCTGCAGAGGGGATTAAATCAGCTAAAAAAGCGACCGTTGTATCTTTGTACTTTAATAATGGCAACATCATAGCTTCAGTATGTCCGTTTGCCAAATATACGCTAAAACCTGGCATAAAATCTTTCCCTGAATCTACATATTGTAATTGTCCGCTTTCTTTTATGGGGATAATATTTTCTTTTAAAAAACTCGCTTTTTCTCGAGGATTAGGATTTACAGCCCATTCCCAGTGTTTTTCATTACACCAATAAATGGCGTTTTTAAACGCTGGTTCTAATTTTGTTCTATCGGCATTATAAGAAATACTTCCGCCGCAGTGATCAAAATGTAAATGTGTTAAGAATACATCCGTAATGTCATCTCTATGAAAACCATGCTTTGCTAAAGATAAATCTAAGGTATCATTTCCATGCAAAAAATAATATCCAAAAAACTTATCGTCCTGCTTATTTCCCATCCCGTTATCAATTAAAATTAACCGATTACCATCTTTTACCAGCAAACAACGCATAGCCCAGCTACACATGTTATTTTCATCAGCTGGGTTTACTTTTTGCCAAATTGATTTTGGAACAACGCCGAACATTGCGCCACCGTCTAATTTAAAATGACCGGTATTTATAGCATATAACTCCATTGAGATAAATTTTTTATGCAGTAAATATAAATAGAATTTAAGGACATGTAGCGCAAAAGATAATTGATTATAAAACTTAAAAATTATCGTACCACTGTCTCTGACGAGGAATTTTTATGTCACTCAACATACTAGTTTTTAAATTAATAGTTAAGTTGTAGCTTTTTCTAAATCCAAAGGGCACCCAATCAATTCGAGCTTGCCAGCAACGTAAATCTCGGTATACATTTATACTGGTATAGCTTAAATTTTTATTCGTAAAATCGTAGCCGCTCGTTACGCCTAATTTCCAATATTTTGTTACAGATACATCGCCACTAAAGTTTAACGTTTGTATTTCAGTTAATTTATTAATCAGTTTTGTAAAAGTGATATTATAATATACATTTAAATTCCAAGGTAATTTTCCTTGCGCTTGATCTGAACTTGTATTTATAGCATCCTTTTCGGCAGCGTTAGTTAAGGCTGGTTTTTTTGCTTTTGATGTTAATGCACTTGAGCTGAATGATGCGTTGATTGCAATATTTCCTGCCTTAAAATCTGCTAATCGTCCGTTGGCATTATACAAGTAATCTTTTGTTCTATAAGCATTTTGGTAACCAGTTAGCGTATTTGTAATAATGGTTGAATAGTAAGGATCAAATGTAGAACCAAATACCAAATCAAAATATTTCCAGATTTTAGTTCTACCAGACATAGAAATATTGGACAACTTAAAACTATCAGCAGCAAAATTATATAAGCCACTAAAACTCAAATTTTGCAGTATAGTTATTTTGTTATAAACAAAACCTGTATCTGTTTTTTTACGAATCTTTGCTTCTAGGTTGTTATTTAGGTTAATACTTAAACTGTTTTGAGTTCCTTGTGCTGGACCGCTAAAAAGTGTGTTTTCAAAAACGCTGTATTTATTTTTAATTCTATTAGTAGTATCGCTAATCACATCTTTCCAATATCCATATTGTTCTTCACCAAAATCTGGACGGTAAGTATATGCAATACTTGGAATTAATAAATGCCTTATTTGTTTAATACGCTTTCCTTTAAATAAATAATCCATAAATAGTTTTGTACTTAATGATGTATTGAAGTTAGCATCGTATCCGGTTTTAAAATTTTTGTCAGTTGATTTAATTATAGTATTAGTAGTTTCATTTAGTCCCTTTCTAGTAGTTTTGGTATACATCACAGCGCTTAAATTTAATGCTGGCGTTAAGGTAAAATATTTTAAAAGCGTAATGTTTGTTGAAATTGGTAAGCTATGTCTAAAGCCATATTTTAAGCTGTCTCCTACATTACCCTTAAATATGGCGGTATCAGCTCCTGATAGTGTATTTCGGGCTTCTAATAAATAACTAATACCAATCTTATCAATAGGATTTTGCTTTATTCTACTTTCTTTTTTAAATGGATAAAAGCGATTGACGTTAAATGTTACCTCCGGAAAAGAGATGTTCATTAATTTGGTTTGAGTGTTTTGATCGTGTCTGGCATTAACACCTAATGTTCCTATTTTGAATGTTTTTGAAAAGTTGATATTAGATTGAAAAGTATTAGTTAAGTATTGACCTGTGTTTTGAGAATTGAATTTATTATATTTAGATGTTCTAATATTTACATCACTGCCAAAACGTATGGTAGGATTGTTTTTTAAATCCTGAGTGTGTCTCCAGTTTATGGATATGTCTCGCTGTTTAGAATAAAGTGTTGGAATTTCCTTTTCACCATTTCTAAATTCAGAATATCCTAACGAAAGTGCTCCATTGAATTTATAATTTACATTGTAATTATTTACGGTATTTAAGCCCCAGCTTCCATTACTATAAATATCCCCTCTAATAGTCATATCGGTTTGGTCGCTTATACCCCAATAAAAACCACCATCTTTTAAGTAAAAGCCAAGAGCATCGCTATTACCGTAAAAAGGAATTAAAACACCTGAGTGCCGTTTTTTTGTATTTGGAAAATAGCCAAATGGCAAACCAAGTGGAGTAGGCACACCTCCAATTTCTAAATACATTGGCCCTGTTACAATCTTATCATCCGGAATTATTTTCGCTTTTTTTGCTATAAAAATAGTTCGAGAGTCTTCAAATTCGCAAGGGATACATTTTAAATTTTTCATGTAAACCACATTATTACTATCTTTTTTCACTTCGCTTCCCAATAACAATAAATCTCCTTCTTTGGTTTTGACATCAAAAATTTTACCTTTTTTTGTTTTAAGATTGTAGATCATTTTTCGGCAGGCAATTTCTTGTTCACCATCTTTAAATAATGGTGTTCCTGTATTTTTTCCTAAGCTATCTATTTTTCCAAAGGCAGTAATGGTATTATTTGAATTATCAATTTCTATAAATTCAGCTTTAAGGTTCATGTCCTCGTATTGCACAAAAGCATCTCCGAACAAATAAATTTTTTGCCCTTTAGTTTCGTATCTTATCGAGTCTTTAGCGTTATAAATAATAGAATTTTGAAGTGGCTCAACATCTTCTTCATCTTGCAGCGAATCAACCCTCACTACATTTGTACTATCATCAGGCAGTGGCTTGTTAGAAATTGGATTGGTAATTGCTGTGTTATTTGGCAGTTCTGCTTTTTTTTGTTGGAGAATTGATTTTGAAGATTTTGATTTCAGATCAGATTGAGCTAAAACATCAGAGACACTTATTAACAATAACAAGAGTAAAAAATATATATGTTTAACAGTATTGATAATTACTCTCTACTAAATTTACCTCAGCTTACAAAGCTAACAATTACTGCAATAACTGTAGTTATTTTTTGAAGTTAAGATGGCAAAAAAAAATATAATTTTCTGTAAATTATTTATCATTCCAACTTTGATACTTGTATTATTTTGCTCGTTTTTTTCCCACAAGGATGATCTAAAACGTAAAGTACGAATCATTGTAATTGACCCTGGACATGGTGGAAAAGACCCTGGATGCGCCGGCGTTAGTTGTAAAGAAAAAGAGGTGGCATTATCTGTTGCATTAAAATTAGGGAAGTTAATCGAAGAAAATATAAAAGATGTTAAAGTTATTTTCACTCGTAAAACGGATGTTTTTGTTGAACTAGAAGATAGAGCAAAAATTGCAAATGATAATAATGCCGATTTATTTATTTCAATACATTGCAATGCTGCCGGAAAAGCGGTAATGGTGAAAGATAAAAAAACGGGCAAAATGCGACCTAAAACTTTCAAAAATTCAAAAGGTAAAACCATTGTTATAGAAACTGCCAATCCCGAACCATTTGGTTCAGAAACCTATGTAATGGGACTTAAAAACGAAGAGGGTAAAATGAAAGTTGCGCAACGCGAAAACTCCGCTATGCTATTAGAAGATAATTACGAAACTAAATATCAAGGTTTTGATCCAAATAGTGAAGAAAGCTATATCATCATGAGCAATTACACGTCTAGTTATGTGATACAAAGCGCAGGATTAGCAATGAAAATTCAAGAACAATATAGTAAAAAAGCTGGCAGGGTAGATAAAGGCGTTCATAGGCAAAGCATATGGGTATTATGGAGAACATCTATGCCTAGTGTATTAACAGAAATAGGTTATTTAACCAATCCGCAGGAAGAAAAATTTTTGGGCTCAGAAAAAGGACAAACCTATCTGTCCGCCTGCTTATTTAGAGCTTTAAGAAAATATAAAGATGAGCAAGAAGGCATTAAAATTAACTATAAAGACGATATTGAAAACCAAGTGCCTTTGCAAAACGAAAACTATAAATTAGCTAATGAGAAAGATCTAGTAACCACGATCGAAAAACCTGAAATTGAAAAAGATGTTGAAGAAAAAAAGGAGGATAGTAAAAAAACAATTAAGTCAATTGATAAAGACACAAATAAAGAGGAAAGCATTAAGGTAACCGAAAAATTTGTTGCTGACCAAAAAGCAAAAGCCGATTCTATTGAAAATGCAAAAACTAAGCAATCAAAAATAGAGGAGTTGGAAAAAAAGTATAGACAGTTTATTGCATTAGCGGATGTAAATTATAAAAATAAAAACTATCAAGAGTCTTTAGATTTATACCGCAAGGCAATTGCTTTAAAAGGTAAAGATGATTCGTATGCTTCTCAAAAAATTGTCGAGATTGAATTATTAAGTAACCCGTCAAATTCAGCTACAACAATATTAACAGTAGCTGAACCAATAAAAGATAGTAAAACTAGCAAGCCATCGATTATATTTAAAGTACAATTTGCAAGTAGCGATCAAGAAGTAGACGCTAAAATTAAATATGCTAATGTTCCTGATGTTTCATTTTATAAAGTTGGGTCAACATATAAATACACATCTGGAAATTATAATTCAATGAATGAGGCGAAAATGCTTCAAACTAAAATAAAAGAATTGGGTTTTACAGATTGTTTTGTTGTTGCATTTAATAATGGCTCCCGAATGGATATAAATGAAGCCAAAAAATTAACAGAGAAGCAGTAATTTATATAGTTCGCAATTAAGCAGATAAATTGCTATTGATTACAATAAATAATAGGTGGTTAAAAAAGCTAAACGAATTTTTAATATTAATTAAAACGAAAAAGCCTCAGTAATTTACTGAGGCTTTTTCAATGGTAGCGGGAGAGTGATTCGAACACCCGACCTTTGGGTTATGAGCCCAACGAGCTACCCCTGCTCTATCCCGCAATATCTATATGTAAAGAACTTCTAAAATTAACCAAACTACAACCGTAAATTTGCGCCTGCAAAGATAGGTTTAATTTTATCAAACACAAATATATTTTTGTATTTCATGCAAACCTATACTAAATCTAAGGTAAATGCTAAATTCAAATTGAAAAAATACGCTATAATTGCGATTAATTTGATCAATTGGAGACGTATAATTGGGTTATTTAAATTGTTTTCCTTCAAAGTGAAGATAATTACTAAATAAACTTATCAAAAACATAAAATAAATTAAGTAATTTTATAGTACAATAAAAAAATCAGATAAACATTTAATTTACATTGTAAGTGTGACCTTCAAGTAAAATATATAACAAAAAATGATAAAATTTAATAAAAGAAGTATCATGTGTTCTTTAATTGCGCTGTTGCTTTTTAACTCTTTTATTTACGCTCAAGATTGGTCTTTAAAGCTAACTAGTACCATCGAAAAAAATGATAAAGGACTAGGTGGTGCTACTATTGCAATTTATAAAGGTTCTACACTGGTTAATCAAGTGCAAAGTGCAGATGATGGGGATTTTGAAATAAATATTCCGGCAAATGGAGATTATGTTTTAAAAATTTCATATCCTGGATGTAATGCCAAAAAATTTCATATTTCAACATTTGGTGTGCCTCCCGAAAAAACGGGAGATAATTTTAAGCCTGAAATAAAAATAGCTGGAGTAACAATGTCTAAGCCATTGCCAGGGATTGATTATTCTATGCTTGAGCAACCTTTAATGCGAGTAGTCTACATTCCTAATAAAAAGAATTTTTCGGATGATGATTATTACACTAGCCAAGTGCTGAGCTCTTTAGCGGTTATAAGGGAGAAGGAGGCCGAATTATTGGAGAATTATGCGATGTCCTTAAAAATAGGGGACGTTGCTTTAGCAAAAAAAGACTGTGAAAATGCGAAGTTAAATTTTGAAAAAGCAAAAAATTTATTGCCTGATGAGGAGGAGCCAAAAGAAAAATTAGCAGCAGCATTGAAATGTATAACACTTAAAGAGGACGCACAGAAAGCAACAGCTGAAAAATTAGCGCAAGAAAAAGCACTAGCAGAAAAGTTAGTGCAAGAAAAAGCAGCAGAAAAACTCGCTAAAGAAAAGTTAGCACAAGAGAAAGTTGCGACTGAGAAGCTAGCTCAAGAGAAAGCTGCGGCAGAAAAACTTGCTCAAGAGAAAGCAGCAGCCGACAAGTTAGCACAGGAAAAATCATTAGCGGATAAGTTAGCCCAAGAGAAAGCGTCTGCAGAAAAACTCGCTCAAGAGAAAGCAGCAGCCGACAAGTTAGCGCAAGAAAAAGCAGCAGCTGATAAGCTAGCAAAAGAGAAAGCGTCGGCGGATAAATTAGCTCAAGAGAAAGCACTAGCAGATAAATTGTTACAAGAGAAAGCTGCGGCAGAAAAACTTGCTCAAGAGAAAGCAGCAGCAGAAAAGCTAGCCCAGGAAAAAGCATTAGCAGATAAATTAGCACAAGAGAAAGCAGCAGCTGATAAGTTAGCACAAGAGAAAGCATCTGCAGAAAAGCTAGCCCAGGAAAAAGCGGTAGCAGATAAGCTCGCTCAGGAAAAAGCAGTAGCAGATAAATTAGCACAGGAAAAAGCATTAGCAGACAAATTAGCGCAAGAGAAAGCAGTAGCAGAAAAACTTGCTCAAGAAAAAGCAACAGCAGAAAAGCTAGCACAGGAAAAAGCATTAGCAGATGAATTAGCACAAGAGAAGTCAGCAGCTGATAAGTTAGCACAAGAGAAAGCTGCGGCTGAAAAACTTGCTAAAGAAAAATTAGCGCAAGAGAAAGCAGCAGTAGAAAAGCTCGCTCAGGAAAAAGCGGTAGCTGATAAGATAGCACAAGAAAAAGTATTAGCAGATAAAATAGAGTCAGAAAAACTTGCTAAAGAAAAGTTAGCGCAAGAGAAAGCAGCAGCTGATAAGATAGCACAAGAGAAAGTAGTAGCGGAAAAACTTGCTCAAGAAAAAGCATCTGCAGAAAAGCTAGCCCAGGAAAAAGCATCAGCAGAAAAACTCGCTCAAGAGAAAAACTCTGCAGACAAATTAGTGCAAGAGAAAGCTGTAGCTGATAAACTAGCTAGTGAGAAGTTAGCCCAAGAAAAAGCAATAGCAGAAAAGTTAGCCCAGGAAAAAGCAGCAGCAGAAAAGCTAGCCCAGGAAAAAGCATTAGCAGATAAATTAGCACAAGAGAAGTCTGCAGCAGAAAAGCTCGCTCAAGAGAAAGCATCTGTAGAAAAGCTCGCTCAAGAAAAGTTAGCACAGGAAAAAGCGTCGGCTGAGAAATTAGCTCAAGAAAAAGCAACCGCAGAAAAGCTAGCTCAAGAGAAAGCTGCCGCAGAAAAGCTAGCTCAGGAAAAAGCATTAGCAGATAAATTAGCGCAAGAGAAAATCGTGGCAGAAAAATTAGCAGCTGATAAACTAGCTAGTGAGAAGTTAGCACAGGAAAAAGCATCAGCAGAAAAGCTCGCTCAAGATAAAGCAACAGCTGAGAAATTAGCCCAGGAAAAAGCAGCGGCAGACAAATTAGTTCAAGAGAAAGCAGCAGCGGATAAGTTAGCACAAGAAAAGGCATCAGCTGATAAGTTAGCACAAGAGAAAGCTGCGGCTGAAAAATTAGCAGTAGAAAAGCTCGCTCAAGATAAAGCAACAGCTGAGAAATTAGCCCAGGAAAAATCAGCAGCGGATAAGTTAGCCCAGGAGAAATCATTTTCAGATAAATTAGCGCAAGAGAAAGCTGCAGCTGATAAACTAGCTAGTGAGAAGTTAGCTCAAGAAAAAGCATCAGCGGATAAGTTAACCCAGGAGAAAGCATTAGCAGATAAATTGGCACAAGAGAAAGCTGCAGCTGATAAACAAGCTAGTGAGAAGTTAGCTCAAGAAAAAGCATCAGCGGATAAGTTAACCCAGGAGAAAGCATTAGCAGATAAATTGGCACAAGAGAAAGCTGCGGCTGAAAAGTTAGCGGCTGATAAACTAGCGGTTGAGAAATTAGCCCAGGAAAAAGCGGTAGCAGACAAATTAGCGTCTGAAAAGTTGGCACAGGAGAAAGCTGTGGCAGATAAGTTAGCCAAAGAAAAGTTGGCAGCTGATAAACTAGCTAGTGAGAAGTTAGCGCAAGAGAAAGCAAATAAAATTAAGCAAGATAAAATTGCTGCTGATAAATTAGCAAAGGAAAAGGCTGTCGAAATAAAACTGGCAGAAGAAAAAGCAATAAATTCAAAAAATAAAAATGACAATGAATCTGCGAATAAATTAACAAAGGAAAAGGAAGCGGCTGATAAAATTGCAAGTGAAAAATTAGCTACTGAAAAAGCTGCAGATGAAAAAAATGGTTTAACTCAAATTAAAACGGGCGCTGAGGCCGAAAAAATAAATACAGGTGAAGCAAAGCGCATTGTTTTACAATCTTTAGGATCGGCTAATAAATACAAAGAATTAATAAAGCGGGGCGATGAGTTATTTAAAATGAAGCGATATGCAGAGGCAAAGCCTGTTTTTGAGGATGCCCTAAAACTTAAAGAAAACGATCCTTACGCAACAAACAAGTTAAGTGAAATTGAAAAGCTAATGAAGAAATAAATTTCAAAAACTGCTATTACCTTAAATAAACCAACTAATTCAGGTTGGTGAAATTTGAAATAATAAAGCATGAACTTAATTTTTTTTGTAAAAAAATCACAAAAATCACAAAACTTTTTAACTTTAAAAATGTTGTTCACATTAATAAGAAAGTAAATGATAATTTTGCACAAAAATAATTAACTCTAAAAAATCAAAATATGGCATTAGTAGGAAAAAAAGCACCCTCGTTTACAGCAGCTGCAGTAATAAACGGCGAAGAAATCGTAGATAACTTTTCATTAAATCAATACATTGGTAAAAAGCACGTTGTGTTTTTCTTTTATCCAAAAGACTTTACATTTGTTTGCCCAACAGAATTGCATGCTTTTCAGGAAAAATTAGCTGAATTTGAATCACGTGGATGCGCAGTAGTTGGTTGTAGCACAGACACTGAACAAAGTCACTGGGGCTGGTTACAAGTCGATAAAAATCATGGCGGTATTAAAGGTGTTACTTATCCAATTGTTGCTGATACAACAAAAACTATTTCTTTAAATTTTGATACTTTATTTGGAGATTATGATGTGGATTCGGACAATAATTTAGTTGCAACTGGACCAATGATTGCTTTTCGCGGTTTATTTCTAATTGATAAAGATGGCGTTGTGCGCCATCAATTAATCAACGACTTGCCTTTAGGGCGCAATGTTGACGAAGCTTTACGCATGGTTGATGCTTTACAATATTTTGAAACCAAGGGCGAAGTTTGTCCTGCAAATTGGAGCAAAGGTAAAGACGGAATGACAGCTGACCATAAAGGAGTAGCTGATTACTTAACCAAGCACTAAAGTAAGGTTAAATATTAAAAAAAAGGAAGACCTGGTTCTTCCTTTTTTTATGGGTTTCCATTTCAAAAAAAAAATTTTTCAAAAAAAACAAAAAAAGTTATGTTTTTTTTTGCAGCATCCAAAATTGTTAGTAAATTTGCAACCCCAATAAAATCGGGACGTTCTTTAAAACTAAAATATTAAGCCGAAGTAGCTCAGCTGGTAGAGCCACTGATTTGTAATCAGTAGGTCGGGGGTTCGAGTCCCTTCTTCGGCTCTTTTATTGAAAAATGGGGATATACCAGAGTGGCCAAATGGGACAGACTGTAAATCTGTTGTTTCGACTTCGGAGGTTCGAATCCTCCTGTCCCCACTTAAATATTTACATTTGTCGATTGTAAATTTTAAAGAGTAGTGTTAAGCGAAAGTAGCTCAATTGGTAGAGCTCCAGCCTTCCAAGCTGGAGGTTGCGGGTTCGAGACCCGTCTTTCGCTCAAAGAATAGAGTAATAGTGAAGTTGATTAATAACCGTATAAACGGACAAAAGATGGAAAAGGCTTGTATTGTCGGCCTGAATTCTTTTGAATGTCCCCAAAAGAGGGACTTTTCGTGTATACAAAAGCAAAGTTCTTTAAAATAGGCAAACAGCAGGGTCAATATAATATGACTTCAAAATCATATTAATAAGCTGTTGTAGCTCAGTGGTAGAGCACCTCCTTGGTAAGGAGGAGGTCGGCGGTTCAATCCCGCTCAACAGCTCTGAAAAAGATTAAAAACTAAATTAAACTAATAATAAATAATAACAATTAAATAAAAATAACAATGGCTAAAGAAAAATTCGACCGTTCCAAACCACATGTAAACATTGGAACTATTGGTCACGTAGATCACGGTAAAACGACATTAACTGCTGCAATTACAGTTGTATTAGCATCAAAAGGTTTATCAGAAGTTAGAGATTTCGCTTCAATTGATAATGCTCCTGAAGAGAAAGAGCGTGGTATTACTATTAATACATCTCACGTTGAGTATACAACTGCAAATCGTCACTACGCGCACGTAGATTGTCCAGGACATGCTGATTATGTTAAAAACATGATTACTGGTGCTGCACAAATGGATGGAGCTATTTTAGTAGTAGCTGCAACTGATGGTCCAATGCCTCAAACTCGTGAGCATATCTTATTAGCTCGTCAGGTTGGTGTTCCTACAATCGTTGTATTCATGAATAAAGTGGATATGGTTGAAGATGCTGAGTTGTTAGAATTAGTTGAAATGGAAATTCGTGAATTGTTATCTTTCTATAAGTTTGATGGTGATAACACTCCAATAATACAAGGTTCTGCTTTAGGTGGTTTAAATAACGATCCAAAATGGGTTGGTAAAATTATGGAATTAATGGATGCAGTGGATGCTTATATTCCATTACCTCCACGTGAAAAAGATAAGCCATTTTTGATGCCAGTTGAAGACGTGTTTACAATTACTGGTCGTGGTACTGTTGCTACTGGTCGTATTGAAACAGGTGTAATCAACTCTAATGATCCAGTTGAGATCTTAGGTATGGGTGATGAAAAATTAACATCAACTGTAACAGGTGTTGAAATGTTCCGTAAAATATTAGATTACGGTGAGGCTGGAGATAATGTAGGATTATTATTACGTGGTATCGATAAAAAAGATATTCGTCGTGGTATGGTTATCGTTAAGCCAGGTTCAATTAAAGCGCATAAAAAATTTAAAGCTGAGGTTTACGTTCTTAAGAAAGAAGAAGGTGGACGTCACACACCATTCCATAACAAATACCGTCCTCAATTCTACTTACGTACAACTGACGTAACTGGAGAGATTTCTTTAGAAGAAGGACGCGAAATGGTTATGCCAGGTGATAACGTTACAATTAATGTTGAATTACATTCAGCTGTAGCAATGGATAAAGGTTTACGTTTTGCAATGCGCGAAGGTGGTCGTACAGTAGGTGCGGGTCAGGTAACTGAAATTTTATCATAAGAACTAAAAATTGATAACAAAATGGCTTGCCGAAAGGCTTAGCCATTTTGTTATTTAATATAAATTGTACTACGGGAGTAGTTCAAGGGTAGAATATCGGTCTCCAAAACCGCTGATGGGGGTTCGAATCCCTCCTCCCGTGCATAACAAATTTTAAGTGGTTGATTTGTAATCAATAAAAACTAAAATAAAAAAGATGAGCAAGTTTGGAACGTATATAGAAGAAACTAAAGATGAGTTATTTAATAAAGTAACTTGGCCAACTTGGCCGGAACTTCAAAGTAGTGGTTTACTTGTAATGGTAGCCTCTACAATAATAGGTTTAGTAGTTTGGGGTATGGATGTATCATTTAGTAAGTTAATGGAATTAGCTTATCAAATGGTTAATAGTTTATAATTTTTATAATTACAAAATGGCTGAAACTACAAATAAAGAAACATCATCAATTCAAAAGAAATGGTACGTTGTGCGTGCTATTAGTGGGCAAGAGAAAAAAGTAAAGCAATATATTGAAGTAGAAATTAATCGATTGAAATTAAACGATTTTGTGTCGCAAGTTTTGATTCCTACTGAAAAATTTATTCAAATTCGTAATGGAAAAAAAATCCAAAAAGAACGTTCGTTTTACCCAGGATATGTATTAATTGAAGCTGCATTAGTAGGTGAGGTTACACATATTATCAAAAATATTACGGGTGTTATTGGATTTTTAGGAGAAGCGAAGCGTGGAGAAGCTGTTCCAATGCGATTATCTGAAGTAAATCGTATATTAGGTAAAGTAGATGAGTTAACAGAAGCTGATAGTGTGGTTGCAAGTAATTATACAATCGGAGAATCTGTGAAAGTAACTAACGGACCGTTCAACGGATTTAGTGGAACAATTGAAGAAATTAATGAAGAAAAGAAAAAAATAAAGGTTACAGTAAAAATATTTGGGCGTAAAACACCGGTTGAATTGAGTTTTGGTGAAGTAGAAGTAGAATAATAATTATAACATAAATAACGCATTGATGTATTAAGATTTTTGAAAATTAACGGTTACTGCTTCCAAGGTTAATCAAACAAATTCAAAAATAGCAAAACATCAACTAATCAAATAAAAATAAAAAAATGGCAAAAGAGTTATCAGCAATTGTAAAGCTTCAAATTAAAGGTGGAGCTGCTAACCCGTCGCCTCCAATTGGTCCTGCATTAGGCGCAAAAGGTGTAAACATTATGGAGTTTTGTAAGCAATTTAATGCTAGAACTCAAGAACAAGCAGGTAAAGTTTTACCAGTTTTAATTAATGTTTATGTTGACAAAACGTTTGATTTTATTATTAAACGTACACCAGTAGCAGTTCAAATTTTAGAGGTTACTAAGGTTAAACAAGGTTCTAGCGAAAGCAACCGTAAAAAAGTTGGTACCATTTCATGGGATCAAATTCGCACTATTGCAACAGATAAAATTGTGGACATGAATTGTTTTACAATTGAATCTGCAATGTTAATGGTTGCAGGTACTGCACGAAGCATGGGAATTACAACAACGGGAGACGCTCCGGTAAAAGCGTAATTAAATTATTATTAACCAAAAACAAGCTTTTTAAAAAATGGCAACGTTAACTAAAAAAAGAAAAGTAGCAGACGCTAAGTTCGATATGAACAAAGCACACACTGTTGCTGAAGCTTCAAAAGTAGTGAAAGAAATTACCACTACTAAATTTGATGCATCCGTGGATATCGCTATCCGTTTAGGAGTTGATCCTCGTAAAGCTAATCAAATGGTTCGTGGAACTGTTACCTTGCCTCATGGCACTGGTAAAGTGTTGCGCGTTTTGGCAATTGTAACTCCGGATAAGGAAGCAGAAGCTAAAGCGGCAGGAGCGGATTTCGTTGGATTAGACGAATACATCGAAAAAATTAAAAATGGGTGGACGGATGTCGACGTAATCATCACTATGCCTTCAGTAATGGGTAAAGTTGGTGCTTTAGGTCGCGTATTAGGCCCTCGTGGATTAATGCCTAACCCTAAAACAGGTACAGTTACCATGGATATTGGAAAAGCTGTAACTGATGCAAAAGGTGGTAAAATTGATTTTAAAGTTGATAAAGCTGGAATCATTCACACAGGAATTGGAAGAGCATCTTTTGATGCTCAAAAATTAACTGAAAATGCAATGGAAGTTTTAAATGCAATCGTAAAATTAAAGCCGTCGTCTGCAAGGGGTACTTATGTTAGATCTGTTTATATGAGCAGTACAATGAGTGCAGGCATTCAAATTGATCCAAAAACATTTAATTAATAAAAAAACTCTATTACTATGAACAAACAAGAAAAAACACAAGAAATAGACAGATTACTTGGCATTTTAAATGCTAATAATAAAATCTATTTAGCTGATTGTTCTTCTTTGTCAGTAGAAAAGGTAAATCAATTACGCCGTTCTTGCTATGATAAAAAAGTAAGTATGTCTGTTGTTAAAAACACTTTATTAGCAAAAGCTTTAGAGCGTGCAAACGACAGCAATCTTGCTCAACTTATACCAGCATTAAAAGGCCAAACAGCTTTAATTTTAACAGAAACTTCAAATGTGCCTGCTAAATTAATTAAAGAGTTTCGCAAAGGTGGGGATAAACCTCAATTAAAAGCAGCTTATGTTGAAGATATGATTTTTATCGGTGACGATAAATTAGACTCTTTAGCAGGATTAAAATCGAAAAACGAATTAATTGGAGACATCATTGGCTTGTTACAAAGTCCTATCCAACGAGTGATAGGTGCTTTAGAAAACAAAACCAAAGGTGGCGAAGAAGCAGCATAATTGTACTGAATCAAAGAATAATCGCGCTTACATAAGGTAAGCAAAAAATTAATTAAATTATAAAACAATAACAAATTAAACTAATAAAAAAATGGCAGACGTAAAAGCAATCGCTGAAACATTAGTAAACTTGACAGTTAAAGAAGTTCAAGAATTAGCAACAGTATTAAAAGACGAATATGGTATCGAGCCCGCAGCAGCAGCAGTAGTTGTATCTGCAGGTGGTGGTGCAGATGCAGCAGCAGTAAAAACATCTTTTGATGTAATTTTATTAGAAGCTGGTGCAGCTAAATTAGGAGTTGTAAAATTAGTAAAAGACTTAACAGGATTAGGACTAAAAGAAGCTAAAGATTTAGTTGACGGTGCTCCAAAACCAGTTAAAGAAGGTATTGCAAAAGAAGAAGCTGAGTCTATTAAAAAGGCTTTAGAAGAAGCTGGTGCAAAAGTAGAGGTAAAATAATTTACTTAAAAAACTAGGCGTTAAGGTCTTTAAATGCTCAGGCAAAAGACCTTAACCCTTTTTTCTGCTTTTAGTAATTGGCGTAACTCTTTTAGAATACTAACTAATAAACTTCATTACATTGGCTACAGCAATAAAAAAATCACAGAGAATTAATTTCTCTTCAAACAAATTTCCAATTGAATATCCAGATTTTTTGGATATACAAGTGAAATCTTTTCAAGATTTCTTTCAATTAGAAACAACACCGGATAACCGAAAAAACGAAGGTTTATTCCGCGTATTTGCCGAAAACTTTCCTATCTCTGATGCGAGAAATAATTTCGTATTAGAGTTTTTGGATTATTTCGTTGATCCACCACGCTATGCTCTTGAAGAGTGTATTAGCCGTGGTTTAACTTATTCAGTGCCGTTAAAAGCTAAATTAAAGCTTTACTGTACTGATCCTGAACATGAAGATTTTGAAACCATCGTGCAGGACGTTTATTTGGGAACAATCCCGTACATGACGCCAAAAGGTTCTTTTGTAATCAATGGTGCTGAGCGTGTTATCGTTTCTCAGTTACATCGTTCTCCGGGCGTGTTCTTCGGTCAAAGCCGTCACGCAAATGGTACTAAATTATATAGTGCTCGTGTTATCCCTTTTAAAGGTTCTTGGATTGAGTTTGCAACAGATATTAATAATGTGATGTATGCATACATTGATCGTAAGAAAAAATTACCAGTAACAACGTTATTACGTGCTATTGGTTTTGAAAGTGATAAACAAATTTTAGAAATTTTTGGTTTAGCTGACGAAGTAAAAGTTTCGAAAGCTGGTTTAAAACGTGAAGTTGGTCGTAGACTAGCAGCTCGTGTTTTAAAAACGTGGATTGAAGATTTCGTTGATGAGGATACCGGGGAAGTTGTTTCAATTGAGCGTAACGAAGTTATCTTAGATCGTGAAACGATTTTAGATGATTTGCATATCGACTTAATAGTTGACGCTGGTGTGAAATCTATCATTTTACATAAAGAAGATGTCAATACAGCAGATTTTGCTATTATCTATAACACTTTACAAAAAGATTCTACAAACTCAGAAAAAGAAGCAATCGAGTATATTTACCGTTTACTTCGTAATGCTGAGCCACCTGATGAAGAAACAGCTCGTGGAGTAATCGATAAGTTATTCTTCTCAGACAAACGTTATGATTTAGGAGAAGTTGGTCGTTTCCGTATCAATAAAAAGTTAGGCATTGATATTCCAATGAATATCCGTGTATTAACTAGAGAAGATATTATCTTAATCATGAAATATCTAATAGAGTTAATTAACTCTAAAACTGATGTGGATGATATTGATCACTTGTCTAACCGTCGTGTACGTACAGTTGGTGAGCAATTATTTTCTCAATTTGGTGTTGGTTTAGCGCGTATGGCTCGTACTATTCGTGAACGTATGAATGTTCGTGATAACGAAGTATTTACGCCAACCGACTTAATTAATGCAAAAACTTTATCTTCTGTAATTAATTCGTTCTTCGGAACAAATCAATTATCTCAGTTTATGGATCAAACCAATCCTTTATCCGAAATTACGCACAAGCGTCGTTTATCGGCACTAGGGCCAGGAGGTTTATCCCGTGAGCGTGCAGGTTTTGAGGTACGTGATGTTCACTACACTCACTACGGACGTTTATGTACAATTGAAACTCCAGAAGGACCAAACATTGGATTGATTTCTTCACTTTGCGTTTTCGCAAAAGTTAATAAATTAGGATTTATAGAAACGCCTTTCCGTTCAGTAACTAACGGTAAAGTGGATGTAAATAAGCCTATTACTTATTTAACTGCCGAAGAAGAAGATTCCAAAAATATTGCACAAACATCAGCAGAATTAGATGAAAAGGGAAACTTTGTTAACGACAAAGTAACCGCTCGTTACGAAGGAGATTTTCCTGTAATTGATCCAGCTAAAGTTAACTTGATGGATGTTGCTCCTAATCAAATTGCATCTATTGCAGCATCATTAATTCCTTTCTTGGAGCATGATGATGCTAACCGTGCTTTGATGGGATCAAACATGCAGCGTCAAGCAGTTCCATTAATGCGTCCAGAAGCACCAATTGTTGGTACTGGCATTGAAGCTCGCGTAGCTGAAGATAGCCGTGTATTAATTAATGCAGAAGGCGAAGGAATTGTTGAATATGTTGATGCAAGAGAAATTGTTATTCGTTACAACAGAACTAACGACGAGAAATTAGTATCGTTTGAAGGTGATGTTAGAACATATAAGTTAACTAAATTCCAAAAAACTAACCAAAGTACTTGTATGAACTTAAAACCTATCGTTAAGAAAGGTGATAAAGTTGTAAAAGGACAAGTATTATGTGATGGTTATGCAACCGATAAAGGTGAATTAGCATTAGGACGTAACTTAAAAGTAGCGTTCATGCCTTGGAAAGGTTATAACTTTGAGGATGCGATTGTAATCTCTGAACGTATCATCCGTGATGATATCTTTACATCTATTCATATTGATGAATATTCTTTAGAGGTGCGTGACACAAAACGTGGAATGGAAGAGTTAACTCCAGATATTCCTAACGTAAGTGAAGAAGCTACTAAAGATCTTGATGAAAAAGGAGTTATTCGCGTTGGTGCTGAGGTTAAAGAAGGTGACATCTTGATTGGAAAAATTACTCCAAAAGGTGAAACTGATCCATCTCCAGAAGAAAAATTATTACGTGCTATTTTTGGTGATAAAGCAGGTGACGTTAAAGATGCGTCTTTACGTGTATCACCTTCTATCAAAGGTGTTATCGTTGATAAAAAATTATTCTCTCGTGCTATTCAAGATAAAAAGCAAAAAGCTGATGAGAAGCCTTTAATTGAGAAATTAGATGCAGATCATAATAAAGATATTGCTAACATTAAATACCAATTAATTGAAAAATTATTTGAACTAGTTAATGGTCGTACATCGCAAGGTGTTACTAATATCTTAGGTGAAGAGGTAATTACTAAAGGAACTAAATTCACTCAAAAATTATTAGAGAAAGTTGATTTCTCTGAAGTTAACCCAGGTAACTGGACAACCGATAAAGATAAAAATGAGCAAATTGAGCGTTTGTTGCATAACTTCATGATCAAGTTTAATGATTATTTAGGTCAGTACAAACGTGCTAAGTTCCAAATTACTGTTGGTGATGAATTACCAAATGGTATTGTTCAATTAGCAAAAGTTTACATCGCACAAAAACGTAAGTTAAAAGTGGGTGATAAGATGGCGGGTCGTCACGGTAACAAGGGTATTGTTGCTCGTATCGTTAAAGACGAAGACATGCCATTCTTAGATGATGGAACTCCAGTTGATATCGTGTTAAATCCATTAGGTGTGCCATCTCGTATGAACATCGGACAGATTTATGAAACAGTATTAGCGTGGGCTGGTAAAGAATTAGGATTGAAATTCTCAACTCCAATTTTTGACGGTGCTACAATGGAACAAATTGATGGTTATA
>JBIKOX010000265.1:0-3134 GCA_044357775.1 Bacteroidia bacterium
AGAACGCAGATATTAATGATTGTTATGATTAATTATGATTTCTATCTGTGAAAATTTGTTTTATCAGCGCAATCAGTGTTCTATTTTTTTGAAAGCTTAAGAAATCAGTTAAAAACCTCAGCCTTTAAAATCTCTTGTAAATTCTAAAAAATCACAGCTGTTAAATAACCTATACCAATCATTTCTACCGAAGTATTATTGTAGCGCAAACTTGATACATTTTTTACTGAGTCAAGCATGTCTGTAATTAATTTAAAATCTTTAAAATGTTTGCGCAAGTATTCCTTAAGATTTTATTTTGGTTGATTTTTGGTATTTTTTTTAGAATCCTGCGATAATACAATGTGGCAAGTAAAATAAATATGATGCCACAGCTTTTAAACATGTTTTATAATTCTAACTTATAGCTCATGATATTATAAACTAGTATTTGTAATTTTTGTACTTTTATCTACGTATTTAAATTTATAAGCTATGAACCCTATTTTAGGAATTATACCAGCTCGTTATGCTTCTAGCAGATTTCCCGGAAAACCCTTAATTGACATACTTGGAATAAGTATGATACAGCGTGTATATGAACAAGCACTTAAATCCGCTATTTTAACTGATGTGTTTGTTGCTACTGATGATGAGCGAATTTTTAAACACGTTGAATCATTTGGCGGTAAAGTGGTTTATACAAAAGAAGATCATCCAAGCGGTACCGACAGGTGTTTTGAAGCATTTAAAAAAATTGAGGATGATTTTGAGTATATCATAAATATTCAAGGTGATGAACCGTTTATTGATCCTTCTCAAATTGATTTATTATGTGAAGTGTGCACTGGTGCAACTGAACTTGCTACATTAATTATTCCTGTTGATTCTCACGAAGTACTATTTGATATGGGAGAAGTTAAAATCACATTAAATTCAGAAATGGAAGCTTTATATTTTAGTAGAATGGTAATTCCTTTTATTAAAGGTCAGCCTCAAGAAGAATGGCATAAGCATCATCAATATTACAGACATGTTGGAATGTATGCATACCGAAAAGATATATTGGAACAAATTACAAAACTCACACCATCTTCTTTAGAAATTGCCGAATCATTAGAGCAATTGCGTTGGTTAGAAAATGGATTTAAAGTAAAATGTGCCATTACAAATTTTGATAGTCATTGTATTGATACGCCTGAAGATATTGAAAAAGTTATACGTTTAATGAACATAAAATAGTGGAAGATAAAAAATTATTATTTATTTGCGGATTTATGAGTGCCGGTAAAACTACTCATGGTAAAAAGGTAGCTAAAAACATCGGATATCATTTTATTGATTTAGATCAGTACACTGAAAAAAAGTATGGAAGAGCCATCACCGAATTATTTGCAGAAGTGGGCGAAGATGAATTCCGAAATATTGAAACAACCTCATTAATAGAATGTATAAACGATAATCAAAAAACGGTTATTGCTTTAGGAGGCGGAACTCCGTGTTTTAATGAAAATAGTGAACTCTTAAGTAAAAGTGGACAATTAATTTATCTTAAAATGGATGCGGAAGCTTTGCTAAAACGGGTTTTTGGTATTAAAGCAAACAGACCATTATTAGCAAATCAAGAAGAAAAAGATATGCTTCCGTATATTGAAGATCTTTTGCAAAAACGCGCGCCTTTCTATGAAAAAGCTAATTTAACAGTTTACCATAATAATTTGCAAGAAGACGAATTTAAAGCAACTGTTTTAAACTTTATAAAAAAGTAAATGCGTGCTAACATTATTGTTCTAATTTTTATTGGTTATTGTTCTTCTACTTTTGGGCAATTAAGTATCAAAAAAAATTATGGTTTTAATATTGGTTTTGTTAGTGCAATAGGAACACACGTGCAACGATTTGGCTTTGTGTTGCAAGGTTATGCTGTATATGATTTTGCTCAACTTAACGCTTCATTTAGGTTTTATGATAACTTTCGCAATCTTGGCCCAAGAGGAGAGCATACTGAATTCAATGCAGCTTTAGGATTGTGTTTAGGTTATGGAGAAAAAAACAAAGAGAAAAATTTATTTATAAATTCCATCAGTAATCAAACTAGGTATAAAAATTCAGTTGCCTACAGCTATAATTTTTGGAGGAACAAAATAAAAACATCTCAGTTTACTGGCATCTTAGCCTTTCAATTCAATCATTTTTCAATTATTTCAGAAAACGATTTATTAGCTAAACCAATTTTAGATAGATTTAGAACAGGCGCTTTTTTGATTCAATATCAAAATAAACATTTTCAGTACGCTATTAATTGTACTATGTGGACGGGTAAAATGGGGCCGGGAATTAGGACAGATTCTTTATTTCCTAAGTCGGGTTATTTGAGCACAACTGATGGAGTTTATAGTGATTTATCGCATGGTTTATTAAGTGCACAAATAAAATATGCAAATCAGTTTGGTCAATATTTACAAGCAAATGCAGGTGTTGATGCAGAGCAAGTAAGAAATGTAGTCCAGAATAAAATGATTCACGATATGCCTTTTATTCCTGGTAAATGGAATAAAGCGCAAAATCATCACATACCAATGATTGACACAAACGGCAATCAATACTTATATCACAAAGATCAAAAAATAAGAAAGCCGAAATTATTTTTAAACGGATACACCAGTCCTAATGTGTTTTATTAATTTTGATTTTATGAGAGATCGTAATTTCATATGTAGATATTTTTGTTTTTTATTTGTCATAACTTGTCCCGAACATGATTCGGGATGGTTTAGCCAGTTTATGTTCATTTGTATTTTGTCAAACGTGGCTATTTCATATGATTAAAGTTTATTTTTTTAATTAAAATTTGGGCGTGTCCCTGCGGGTCAGGCTGTTCACTCCAAGTCCACGCTACTCGTTCCTTATAGCTGCGGGCTTTCCGTTGCCATCCTTCACGCTAATATTCAAAGATTAGCTTTAAGTTTGAAATAACATTTGCGTGAAGGATTAAAGTGAAAATCCTCCTATGATTAATAATACGCCTAGAAAGAATAAATAGTTGTTTAGTCTTAAATATTTTCCTTTGAAAACAGGGTAGCAATAACTACCTCTGCTTTCTTAGGTTGTGTTTTCCTTACACAAATATATAATTTATTTGCTTTCACTTCACT
>JBIKOX010000090.1:0-11268 GCA_044357775.1 Bacteroidia bacterium
TAGTGATGGCAATTCTAAACCACACAAGTTGGAGCGCATCTGCCGTAATGCCTTTTCCTAGTATAGGCGACCAACCCCAAAGAAAGACGATAAAATGTAAAATAAAATGATGCTTATTAATGTTTTTTAGCACGATAATATGATTAGTTTTGTTATTCCTTGAGTACTAATACCACGATTGATATTTTTAGTTTCATTTGTATTTATAAAGTACAATTCATTATAATTTAACATCTTTCAATTGCACTATTGTCATTCTTAGGACTTCTAGAAGTTTAGCAAATGTTTCATCAAATACTGGCGATTTATTTTCTGATAAACTTTCTTGTTCAATAAAAACTACCATCTCCTTGGTATTTCTAACACAAATAATATCTACTGATGATTTTAGTTTATGCGCTACAGCTTTTATTTTTTCAAAATCATTTGCTTGAGAGGCCAATTCAAGATGATCTATCATTATAGTTGTGTTTTCAATAAAAATAGTAACCATCTTTATAACAAATTCATTGTTATTATTCGACATTTTACTTAATCTATCAAGGTCAAATAATTTAGTGTTCTCGTTAGGTAAATTGTTACTGGTTAATTCATTCATCTGCGTTACTATTTTTTGGTACGTAGTTCGGTTACTGTTTTTATTTTTTATTCACTATGTAATCAATGTAAATAAATAAATTTTATACCTTGCTTTTGTGTGCTGAATACTGCTACTAGTTTTTTTTAAATGCTTGCTAATATACTTTTTTTAGACGATATAGTGAAAATTGAATATTAAATTAAAATAATATTAAAATATCTAGTATTTTAGCATCAGCCATAGCAACTTTAACAAGAAAATAAATGAGTAAAACATTGAATTACTTAGACGAATTAGAGTCAGAAGCAATATACATTTTGCGAGAAGTAGTTGGGCAATTTGATAAACCAGCGTTCTTATTCAGTGGTGGAAAAGATAGCATTTGCTTGGTTCATTTGGCGTTAAAAGCATTTCGTCCTGGTAAGTTTCCTTTTCCTTTATTACATATTGATACGGGGCATAATTTTAAAGAAACAATTAGTTATAGGGATAAGTTAATGCATACTATTGATGAAGATTTAATTGTTCGGTATGTAGCTAACACAATTAAATCTAAACATTTGCAGGATGGTAAAGGTAAATTTCCAAGTCGCAATGCTTTACAAACTTATACTCTATTAGATGTCATTTCTGAATTTCAGTTTGATGCTTGTATTGGTGGCGCGAGACGTGATGAAGAAAAATCGAGAGCTAAGGAAAGAATATTTTCAGTGCGCGATGAATTTGGTCAGTGGAATCCTAAAATGCAGCGACCAGAGTTATGGAATATGTATAATGGAAAAATTAATAAGGGCGAAAATGTGAGAGTTTTTCCAATTAGTAATTGGACAGAGTTAGATGTTTGGAATTACATAAAACGTGAAAATATTGAGTTACCTTCTATTTATTTTTCGCATGATAGAGAATGCATTGTTACTGAAAGCGGTCAGTTAATGGCTAATAATGAATTTGTACAATTAGATGAGACTGATTTAATGGTTACTAAAAAAGTACGCTATCGTACAGTTGGCGATATGACTTGCACCGCAGCCATTGAAAGTGAAGCTGCGACAGTAGATGAAATCATTAATGAATTATTAAAAACTAAAATTAGTGAGCGTGGAGCCACTCGAATGGATGATCGAATTAGTGAAGCGGCCATGGAAGATCGAAAAAAAGATGGCTATTTTTAAAGGATAGAAATAATTTTGAAGAAAATATAAAAAATATTCTATTTTTTATTTAGAAATGGAGAGCAATTAAAAAGCACTATATTAAATGGATTTATTAAAATTTTTTACGGCAGGAAATGTAGATGATGGCAAGAGCACATTAATTGGTAGATTATTATTTGATAGTAATGCTATATCTACTGATATCATTGAAACTTTAACGCAGCAAAGTAAAAAAATAAATAGCAATACCGGTATCGATTTAGCTTTGTTAACAGATGGTTTAAGGGCAGAACGGGAGCAAGGCATTACAATTGACGTGGCTTATAAATATTTTAGCACAATTAAACGTAAATTTATTATTGCTGATACTCCTGGTCATATTCAGTATACGCGTAATATGTTCACAGGAGCATCAAATGCCAATTTAGCAATTATATTAGTGGATGCTCGCAATGGTATTACTGATCAAACAAATCGCCATACAATTATCTCTTCAATATTAGGAATACAAAATATAGTAGTTTGCATTAATAAAATGGATTTAGTAGGTTATTCTGAAAAAAAATATGCGGAAATAAGAATCAACTATTTAAGTTTAACCAAACAACTAACTACAAAAAATATAGCTTTTATTCCCGTAAGTGCTTTAGAAGGTGATAATGTTGTATTTCAATCCACTAATATGTCATGGTATAGTGGTAAAACATTATTGGAGTTTTTAGAGACGATTGAAATTTCTGAAACGCAGGAGTCAAATGCGTCTCGATTTCAAGTGCAGTATGTTATTCGTCCGCAAGTAAAAGAATTTCATGATTATAGAGGATTTGCAGGTAGCGTATTAAGTGGAACGTTTAAAAAAGGACAACAAGTAACTGTATTGCCATTAGGTGTTGAAACGTTTATAGATAAAATTGAACTGAATCAAAAGGAAGTAGAAGTTGCCGAAGTTAATGCTCCTGTTGTATTGCATTTAAAAGCTGCATTTGATATTAGCAGAGGAACTACAATTGTTCCTAGCGATAATTTGCCTAAAACAAATAAAGAATTTAATGCTACTATTTGTTGGATGGATAATGCCGCATACATTCCCGGACAAAAAATTTTACTACAACATAATAGTTTTAAAACAAAAGCAATTATAAGTGAGATCGTTAGTAAAATTGATATTCATTCTTATGCAGAATTAGCAAGTGATGGAATTATAGCATTGAATGATCTATGTAAAGTAGTAATTAAAACTGCTGATTTAATTAGTTTTGATAGTTACTTGCAAAATAAAATTTTTGGGTCTTTTATTTTGATAAATGAAAACACAAATAATACCATTGCTGCCGGAATAATTGATTAGATTAATAATCTAATTAAAAGACGGAAAGTGTTTTATTAATTGCCTGTTCAATTTCTAAAAAATATCTCAAAAATAGCAACCTTATTTTCCTATTTTTTCTTCTATAAAATACCTACCTTTAAAGGTTATTAATCCATTATGAAGAAATTACTTTTACTCATTTTTTTGTGTATCATTTCAATTGCAGAAGTTGCCGCACAAACAGAATTTATTGATTACCGTTCAACAACCAATCCTTTGTATTGGAAAAACCGCAAACCCTTTGCCGATTATTGGCAACAAGATGTTCATTATACTATTAAAGCAACCTTAAATGATACAACAGACATCATTTCTGGTCACGAAGAGTTAACTTATTGGAACAATTCGCCTAAAGAATTATATGTTGTTTATTTTCATTTGTATAACAACGCTCAAACAAAGGAATCTTACCTAGCAGATTTGTATAAGAATAATAATTATCATTTAAAGTTTAACAAATATCGTAAAGAAGGTAAAGGAACAGAAGTAGTTAGCATTAAAAACGGAAACACTGAACTAAAAACTGAACTAGATAACACCGTTATGAAAGTTTATTTAGAACGGCCTCTAAAACCTAATGAATCCATCACCTTTGATTTAGATTTTAAAACTTATTATGCTAAGGAAGTTATTCGTAACCGAATGAAAATGTATAATGCATTTGGTAATAAACATTTTGATGTTACACATTGGTATCCTCGTATTTCGGTGTATGACCGTAAAATGGGTTGGGACACGGATCAACATATGGATCATGAATTTTATGGTGACTTTGGTTCGTTTTATGTAGAATTTACGTTGCCTAATAATTATGTATTAGACGCTACAGGGGTTTTACAAAACGAAAAAGAAGTACTGCCCGATTCTTTACGTCAACGTTTAGATATTGTCAACTTTGCAAAAAAACCATGGAACTCGGCACCAAGCACAATTGTAAAACGTGATGGCACAACCAAAACATGGAAATTCTCTGCATTAAATGTGCATGATTTTGCTTTGACTGCCGATCCTACCTACCGCATTGGCGAATACATGTGGCAAGGTGTAAAATGCGTTGCTTTAGTTCAAGAACCGCATGCAGCAGGATGGCAAACCTGTCCGCAATATATTGCAAAAGTACTAGAAGTAAATTCATATAACATTGGGCCGTATCACTATCCAAAAATGATTTGTGCGGATGCACAAGATGGAGTTGAATATCCTATGCTCACTTTAGATGGCGGCTACGATCCAAATTACAGAGATTTGTTAGTTCATGAAATGACTCACAATTGGTTTTTTGGAATGGTTGGTAATAACGAAACCTATCGCGCATTTTTAGATGAAGGCTTCACGCAATTTTACACAGCAGATACTTATCAGTTTATTGATGGACCAAATAAAATTGAACAGCAACCAAAAAGCAAATATGTTCAACGCTTTACCGAACAAAACAGAATTTTAGATGATCAAATTTATAACGGCTA
The DNA here is from genome assembly GCA_044357775.1 of Bacteroidia bacterium. Lineage (GTDB taxonomy): Bacteria > Bacteroidota > Bacteroidia > B-17B0 > Aurantibacillaceae > UBA4416. Next base: position 4,570 of record JBIKOX010000090.1, read on the forward strand.
CATGAATGCGGTTACAGTGCGTGGCGAAGAAGTCACTTTAAATACGCATAGTGATGATTACAATGGTGGAATTCGCCATGGTGGTGGCTACGGAGCTGTATATACTAAAACAGCTGCTATGCTAAAAAATATGGAATATGTTTTAGGACGTTCCTTATTTGATAAATGCATGCAGCATTATTTTAATCAATGGAAATTTGCCCATCCTTATCCGGAAGATTTTAGAAACTCTATTATCCAATATAGCGGTGTTGATTTAAATTGGTTTTTTGATCAATGGTTAGAAACTACAAAAAAAATAGATTACAAAATTGGTCGCGTAAAACGTGGTAAGCAAAAAGGGGAATATTTAATTAAGTTTAAACGCAAAGGCGATATGCAAATGCCAATTGATTTTGCAGTGATTGATAAAAATGATTCTGCTTACATGTATCATATTCCAAATACCTGGTTCGAAAAACCTGTAAAATCAAACGTTTTACCTCGTTGGATTGGTTGGGGAAAAGTAAAACCAACTTACGTTGCCAAAGTGCAGTTGAGCGGAAAATTAAAAAATGTCATCATTGATCCTTCCCGTCGTTTAGCGGATGTGGATATGATGAACAACGTAAAACATCACCGAGTTAATGTAACATTCGATTCTAAAATTTATAATCCTTTAGATTGGAAACATTACGAAATAAAAGCACGGCCAAGTTTATGGTATAATGGTTATGATGGTGTAAAAGTGGGAGCGCATTTAAACGGTGGTTATATGAATACAAAGCATGTATTTGATTTAACGGCCTGGTTTAGTAGTGGCTTAGGGCAAGCATTTTTAGACTCAACAACTAAAATAAATAACTATAATGTGTTTTCGTTTTTATTAAATTACAGAACATCAACTGCAAAATTTATTAAAAAATCAAATATCTATTTAACCTTAAAATCCTTAGATGGATTAGAAAGTGGATTAATTGGTTTTGAGAAAAAAAGTAATAACGATAAAAACAGAATTTACATTCAATACAAAGCTATGGTTCGTGATATGCCAAACGACTTAGTCTATTTAGTTAATCAGAATGAGTGGCAAATTCAAAAAATGAATAGCTATTTAAATGTTGGTATCGATCATAACTATAATTATAACAGAGGAGTTGGTTTCATGAATCTTAATATGAGAGCAAGTGCGTTAACCAGAGATTATGATTATAACATACAATATACGGCAATTAATAAAAATGATTTAGGGAAAATAAACATCAATACCCGTGTATTTGCACAATTAGGTTTTGGAACTAAATTAGCTAACGAATCAATGTTATATGCTGCAGGTTCAAATCCTGAGGATTTAATGGATAATAAATATACCCGTTCAAACGGTTTTATCCCTCCAAGTTGGGGACAATATGGTGCAATTACTAATAACTTTACTGCTGGTGGAGGATTAAATTTAAGAGGATATTCTGGTTATGTTTTAGCTGCGCAAGATGCTAATGGATTTATAGCATATAATTATAAAGGAACAACAGGTGCATCTGCAAGCGCTGAAATTGAATTTGGCGAACTATTTAGTTTTATGAATATCAAAAAATTAAATAATTCTTTTAAAATTAATCCTTACTTGTTTGGTGATGCAGGAACTATTAATATAAACACCCCAAGTAAGGCAACCGTTATGTCTGATTTATTAGTTGATGCTGGTGTAGGTGTTGCCTTAACGATTCAAAAATGGGGGCCGTTGTACGGCGTAAAACCTCTAACAATTCGTTTTGATATGCCTTTATTTATTAACCGATTGCCATTTGCTGAAAAGGATTATTTTCAAACACGATGGATGATTGGTATTAACAGATCATTTTAATTAATGAATTTATACAGGCACCAATTAGTTAACTTAATAAAGCAAATAGCATTTGTTTTTGTAATCTACTTTTTTTGTCGCTTATTATTCTATTATTTTAATAGATCCTCCTTTCAGGACATTACTTTTTCTGAATTAATTTCTTTATTATTTTACGGATTAAGATTTGACGCCTTTAGTATTGCTGCTACAAATTCACTATACATTTTATTATGCTTACTTCCATTCAATTTTTATTATTCTAAAATTTATCAAAAAACTACTTCCATTGTATTTATTGTAACAAATGCTATTGCTATCTCTCTTAATTTTATAGACTTTGCTTATTATCCATTTACAAAAAAAAGAACAACATTTGAGGTAGGAAACTTAATATTTGGTGGACAAACCGAATTCGCTAAACTAGTTCCTCACTTTTTATCCCAATATTGGTTTATGGTGTTATTGTATGCGTTATTTATTTTCGCCCTCATAAAAATTCATAGAACAATTAAAAAAAATCAAAAGTTTGAAAGTGTTTTAGTTACACAAAAAAGGGTGCTATTATATAGTTTTCTTTTTATTTTATTTTCGAGTACTACAATTTTAGCAATTAGAGGAGGCATGCAACGATCTCCAATTTCTATGATAGATGCCGCGAGTTATGGCGATCAAAAACTTATTCCAATAATAATAAATACTCCCTTTTCTGTTATAAAATCATCTGAATTGCAAGAGATACAGCAGTATGTAGTATTTTCGGAGGATGAAGCTAAAAAATATTTCAATCCTATTCATGAGGCTGATACCGGTGCTTTTAATAACTATAATGTCTGTGTTATTATCCTTGAAAGTTTCTCAAAAGAATTTACGGGTGTAGGCAAGCGAATAAGCTATACACCATTTTTAGATAGTTTAATGAGTCAATCTATTGTTTATAATAATGCAATTGCTAACGGAAAAACATCTATTAATGGCTTGCCTGCAATTATAGCATCTTTACCGTGTTTTTTAGAAGATCAATATTTGAATTCAGTATATAGTAATAATACATTAAATACATTATCTAATTTATTAAAAACGAAAGGATATACATCTGTATTTTATCACGGAGGAACAAATGGCACTATGAATTTTAATTCTTTTGCGCAACTATCAGGATTTGATAACTACTTCGGCAGAACAGAATATGATAATGATGATGATTATGATGGACAATGGGGTATTTGGGATGAGCCCTTTTTACAGAGAGCAGCAACCGAAATGTCAAATTTAAAACAACCTTTTTTTTCAACCATTTTTACGTTGAGTTCCCACCATCCGTATAAAGTTCCACAAAAATATAAAGGTAAATTTCCAAAAGGAAATTATGAAATCATCGAATCGGTTGGGTATACGGATTACGCCTTAAAGCAGTTTTTCGCAAAAGCTAGTCAGCAAAAGTGGTTCAACAATACATTATTTGTTATTACACCTGATCATACAGCTATTTCTGATGATGCATATTATTCAAATTTAATTGGACAATATTCAATTCCAATTTTATTTTACAAAAATAATTTTAGTGCAAAAGTTGAGGAGAAAACAGTACAACAAATAGATATTTTGCCCACTATTTTAGATTATTTGAACTATGATAAACCTTACTATTCATTTGGTAAAAGTATGCTAAGCAATAGCAAAACACCTGTTTTATATTATAACAGTCCGTATTATTGTTGTGTGCAAGACAGTTTTTTTTACATCATGAAAGGTTCGAGTTTTGGTGAGAAATATAATTTCAAAAAAGATAGTTTGCTAAAAATTAATTTATGTAAAAAAGGTAAAGACCAAGATTTATTAAATAGGTGTAATGCATATCGGCAAATTTATGCGAATGACGTTATGAAAAATAAAACGCATTTAGAAAACAAAAATTAAAATGGAACACTACGATTTAATAGTTATTGGTGGCGGTCCAAGCGGCTATGCAGGAGCTATGCGCGCCTTAGATTTTAATAAAAAAGTATTATTGATTGAAAAAAAACGCATTGGAGGTGCTGGTGTGTATGATGGTGTATTAACTTCAAAAACCTTATGGGAACTGTCGCAAAAAATTTCTTCTATAAGAGAAATGATACCAGAATACAACGTCAATTATCAAGATATTGTTACTACTTTAAAAGAAGCTGTGTATGAGCGTAAAACTCAAATGACAGTTCATTTAAATTTATTACAAAAGCAACAACCTGATTTATTTGCTTATGAAAAAGGTACAGCGTCATTTATTGACAAACGTACCATTGCCATTAAAAAAGAAGATGGCTCAACTAAAGAAGTAAGTGCTGATTATATTTTAATTGCTACTGGTAGCAGACCAAGGTATTTATCCCATATTCCAATAGATGAACAAGTCATCATGACTAGTGATGGTGTTAAAAATTTAACTGAACTTCCAGAAAGTTTAGTGGTATTGGGAGCAGGTGTTATAGGTTGTGAGTTTGCCACAATTTTTTCCAATATGGGAAAAACAAAAGTTTATTTAATTGATAAAGCAGATCGTATTTTACCATTTGAAGATGAAGATGTTGCAGAAGTAATTAGTGAAAGTTTACAAAAACATGGTGCAACAATTCATCATGGTTCGGCATTAAAACGAATGGAGATAAAAAATGGAAAAGTAGAATATGAATTAGAATATAAAGATGGTAAAACAGAAATTATTACCGTTGATAAAGCATTAGTATCTGTTGGTAGAGTGGCTAATGTGGAGCATATTGGTTTGGAAAATGCTGGCGTAAAATTAAATGAAAGAGGAAGTATTTGGGATGATGACACTCAAACTAACGTTTCTAATATTTATGTTGCAGGTGATGCAACAACTGATATGGCTTTGGTAAATGTTGGTGAGCGAGAAGCTAGACATGCTGTGGTGCGTATGTTTGGCCCAACTATAAAAGCATTATCCTACCAAAATATTTCCACAATCATGTTTTTAAATCCAGAAGTAGCAAGCGTTGGAATGAGTGAACAAGATTGTAAGAAAAAAGGCATAGCTCATAAAGTAGTTAAATTAGATTTCAGTACCAATGCAAGAGCTATAGCTATGCGTAAAACTAAAGGTTTTTTTAAAATAATTGTAACCAATGATAATGGCATGCGAATTTTAGGAATGCGTGTGGTTGGAGAACATGCCAGCTCTGCCATACAAGCTGTAGCCTATTTAATTCACACAAATCAAGGAATTAGAGAACTGGCTGATATGATGCATCCGCATCCTAGCATTATTGAAGGTGTTCAGGAATGTTTAAGAATGTTACTTGGTAAATCTATTTATAAGCCGTCAATTTTTAAAGATAAATTGAAGTGTTATGTATGCGAAAACAATGTGTGTACGCCTATTGAATCACTTTTGTCATCTTCAAATCAACACTAAATAACTTAACAAAATAAATCAAAATCACTATCTTTACATTATGGAAACAGTAAGACAAAGTAAAGTTGCGAAGTTATTACAAAAAGAATTGGCGGAAATTTTTAGAGCTAATGCAAAAACGATGTTTAATAACGGTTTTATTACTGTAACAATTGTTAGGGTGAGTTCTGATTTAAGTTCAGCCAAAGCCTATTTAAGTATTATGGCAACACAAGACGTGGATGCTCTTTTTAAATCAATTAATGATCAAAAACAACATATTCGTAAAATATTAGGATTTAGTATTGGTAAACAAGTGCGCGTTGTTCCTGAATTGCATTTCTTTATTGATGATTCTTATGATTATGCAGAAAAAATAAACGCTATTTTCAATAAAGGAATTTAAGTAATAATTAACAAAAAATCCCCGTTCATTGGCTAATGAACGGGGATTTTAAATTTTTGATAATTAGTCTTTAATAAATTTACTATTTAAAACACCTTCAGAAGTTTTTATAGTTATTAAATAAACGCCAGAGGACATTAAATTATTAAGTAAGAGCGTAAATTCATTTCCTTTTTGCTCAGAAATAACATAATCAATTTGGTTGCCTAAAACATCGGTTAATAAAATAGTTTCTGGCTTTTGGTCTAGCGTAAAGCCTACTTGTTGTTTTGCCGGATTTGGAAATATTTTAAAATAGGTATTGCTATTATTTTCATTTACACTAACATTTGTACCATTTAATAAGTTATGTGCTGCACACACGTTCGGAATACCCCAGCCATAATAATTATCAGGAGTTAATGCTTGTGATGCTGAAGATTTTAGCGCTTGTAATATTTGCATATTTGTTTTTGTAGGATTAGCTTGCCATAAACAAGCTACTGCTCCAGCTAAAATTGGAGTAGCATAGGAAGTACCACTGCCATAACTAAAATTAAAGCCGGGATTACATACATAAGAACCCTGCCCCATGGAACTTAAATCTGGTTTTATCCTACCATCTGCCGTCGGGCCTATTGAACTAAAATTAGAATGGACACCGCTTGAGTTTACAGAACCAACTGTACAAATGCTATCTGCATCAGCAGGAATGCCAATATAAGTCCAAGAGCTAGCACCCTCATTACCAGCAGCATTTAATACAAAAATTCCTTTTCGAGCTGCCATTGTTGAGGCGATAGAAGCAACAGATGTTCTTCCATTTAAATCTGCATAAACATGGTTTTGAGAAGAAATATCAAAAGTTGTATAACCTAAAGAGGTTGTTGCAATATCAGCGCCAACGCTATCAGCAAACTCGGCTGCAACTACCCAATTATTTTCTTCAATAATTTTTTCGCTAAATACATCTTCAGAGCGCAATAACCAATAACTAGCTTTTGGTGCCGTTCCAATTAATTGTCCTGGAGTGTTACCTGCCATTAATGATAAGCAATTAGCGCCATGCAAATAATCTTCATATACAGAGGTATTTCC
>JBIKOX010000091.1:0-11262 GCA_044357775.1 Bacteroidia bacterium
TTAATGTTTTTATTTACATTTGTGTTCGACCAAAAATTGTCCCGATAGCAGAGCATAGATATTTTCTATGCCTGTTTGAAGGAAAATGATTTTCTTTCTCGGTTGGTTTTATTCATAGGAGCTAAATGTTTATTGGACTTTTGCAAAGCGAAAATTAACTAATTGTCTGCCGCTTTTGCAAAAGCCGAAGCCTAATGCCCAAATGGGATTTAGGTTGGGTTAGCTGCTGCCATTTCTTTAGTTTCCTCGTATAGGTCGTCTTTTGTTTAATCGTCATGTTGAGAAAATGTCGTAAAACTTTTACCATCATAACGACTTAAACCAAGCCATTTTGTTCCAAACCATAAGTTGCCTTCTTTGTCCTCTAAAACAGTCATTACCGCATTGTTTATTAGTCCGTCTTTTTCATTAAAGTTTTTAATGTTCTTCCCATCATAACGCCATACTCCATCCTTTTCGGTTGTGAACCAAAGATTACCTTTTTTATCTTCCAAAATATCGTATGCGTTGCTGCTTAAAAAACCTTCCTTTGTTGCAAAGCTTGTAAATACTTTGCCATCATAGCGGCAAGCTCCGTGGTTTCTTGTAGCAAACCAAATATTTCCTGCTTTATCTTCCATCATTGAAAAAATCATATCATCAGAAATATAATCTTGCGATGGAATAAAAGAGATTTTGTTTGGGATGAAATTTAAAGAATTTTGAGTATTGCCACCTCTTCTTTTGTCTTGGTTTGTTTTATAATAGTCTATAGATGGAAGATAGTGCCTAAAAATTTTCCCGTCATATTTACATACGCCACCGCCATTCCAGGAACTAAACCAAATGTTTCCACTTTTATCTTGTATAATATCACTAATAAATTTCTCTCGCTTTTCACCAAAGAATGGATGCTCGTACTTGTAAAGAAAATTAGTGAGATTCGTTCCATCATACCGATAAACTCCTTTATTCATCACGCCAAACCATAAGTTTCCATCTTTGTCTTCTAACATAGATGTAATGCTCAATGTGTCGGGCACAGGATATTTTGTGAATTTATTACCATCATATTTGCATATTCCATTCTTCGTTCCAATTAGAATATTTCCTACTTTGTCCTGAATAATTACACCTACATCGTTGTTGCACAACCCGTCTTTAGTAGTAAAATTGGTAAATGATTTTCCGTCATAACGATAAGCACCTTCTCCACTAATGCTAAACCATAAGTTGCCGTCTTTGTCAAGAAGCTGGCAACCTACATTATTGTGCTGTGTTCCCAAAGTCCGAACAATTTTTGGGTGATCGACTTCGATTGGTGTTTGCTTATTTATAATGTCTTTGGGTGGGTCTGTTTTGACTTGGCCGTTACAGGAAGTGATAAAAACCAATAACAAAGGCAAGTAATAGATTGACTTTTTCATTATGCAAAATTTACTGTCAAAAGTAGTTTTAATTTAGAAAGTATCTTGTTATTGAGTTGTTATTGTTTTGCAGATTCATTCTTTTAAGTTAGCCGGTCTAAGGTTGCAGCTAACTTGCAAATATCCGCTACGTTATAGTGTTATCTACTCTTAATAATGCAGATACCCGCCATAACATGAGGAAAATTTAATTTTATTTCCCAGCGGCGGCAGCACTTTTTGCTTTGGCATCTTCCAATATTTTTTGGCTGCGTACTTCTGCCTCGTCTAGTATTTTTTGAGCTTTCTTGTCTATTTCTTTTTTAGCAAGTTCTGCTGCTTTTTTTGCTGCAATTTTTGCAAGAGGGTTTTTAACTTCTTCTACTTGCTTATCAGCAGCGGCGTAACCTTCCGCTTTTAATTTATCAGAAGCGACTTGTGCCTCTGCTTTTAGCCTGTCAACCTGTGCTTGAGCGTCTGCTAATATTTTTTGCGCTTCTTCGTTTGCTTTATCTTTTACGGCAGTTATTACTTGTTCTTTCACAGCTTCGGTAGTTGATTTTCCATCACTTTTCATTCCAGTTTTGATGGTAGGTTTCATAACTGTGCCACCAAAGCCCACATTTACTTTTACTGATTTAGGCATACTTAAATTTGTACCTGCAGCTGAATTTGCTTGTCCTAACAAACTACCAACCATTGAGTTTGCTTGTGCGCCAAACATTTCAGTTGGCACATCCATTTTCCAATTGTAATCAATAGTTTGGTCAAAACCAGTTGATCCTGTTATCTCTGCACCAATTTTATCTATTTTTACTTTAACCGGATTACGCAAATTTACACGTCCGTCTTTAAATTCATAGTCAGCTACAACATTTTGAATTGTTAAGTTTTTTAATTGCTCAATTTTAAGCGACTCTCCTAATTTTACAAAAGGCGGAAAACCACCCACGGAAACGCTACTTGTTTTAAATACGCCATTACCATGCAAAGTATTTAAAATGGGCGACATGGTTTTGTCTAAGTCTGCTTTAAAGTTCTCTAAGGTTGCAGTAAACATTCCTTTAGCATATTGGCCTATTGGTGCCAATTTTTTTATCGTATTAAATGCTCCAAATGTTTTTTGAATATCAAAATTATCTACTTTTAAAGTTAAGTCAACCGATGGTTTTTTAGGATTTTTTGTTTCGTAGTAACCATTCATTAAAACTTTACCTCCCAATAATCCTAAATTTAAATTCTTCATATTTACTTGTTGCTTGCGCACAACAATATTTCCTACCATATTATCAATAATTAAATTATCATATAATACTTTTACAAAATTGGCATTTAAATCAAAATCAATATTTGCTGGAACTTCCACAACCGTCATAGCTGCTGTATCTGCCGCTGCAGGTGCCGCCGTTGTTGTTGATGCGGTTGAACTCATTAATTCATTTAAATCCATGAAATTAGATTGCACAGTAAAAGCTCCTTTAATTAATGAATCTTTAAAAATGTACTGCATAAAGTTTTCAATCTTACCATTAGCTTTTACATCTGATTTTCCCATCAAGGCATCAAAAGCGGTTAATTCTACAAACTGATTAGTAAAATTTAATTTCATCATATTCAACATCACTTGATAAGGAAGTGTAGTTGTTTTATAATTCATTTTATTAATTTCTAAAGTACCATTCATCTTAAATTTATCGTATTCTTTTTTGTCAATACTGCTCATTCTGCCAGCTGCAGCAATATCTGCATTTACAATACCAGTCATTTCGTCGCCTTTTTCTAAAGGAATAAATTCTTTAACAGATGCTAAGTTTATTATTCCTTTTATTTCTGCAGCTAAATCAGGGTCAGAGATTGGGGTTTTAACATGTGCCCACATATTGATAGGGTTGCCGGCCAGTTCTAAATGAAATTTATTAACGTCAATTACTGTGGCATCTAAGTAATCTTTTTTATTTTCAACGTGAACATTAATATTGATGTTGTTAACTGATTTAGGAAGGGATGGGTACTTAAACATAGCATCTGCAATTGCTAAATTAATTTCAAAGCTTGGGTAAGTATTTTTAGTACTATCTTTTTCGCTATGCATAGTTCCTTTTGCTAATCCATCTAATTTTAATGTTCCTTTAGTTTGAACATTTGCAAAATCTTTAGAGTAAACACTTGGTATTAATGATAAAATAGATTTGAACTCAGTTTGTTTAGCAGCAAATTTTAAATCCATGGCAATATCTTCCTCTGGCATCGCTACAAAGCCATCAAACGCAAATCCCAAATCATTTAAATCAAGTTCATTTTCTTTAAATGTAAATTTCATATTCGGCATATCCATATCCAAATCTGCTTTAAAACGGGTTTTAGCTTTTGTTAAATAGCCAACACCTCCCATATTAAAAGATGTTTCTGCAATCTCTAATAAATTACTTAAAATAAAATTATCCTGTGTAAAATCTCCACTTAATGTATAATTCAAATTGTTTAATGCAGCCGTCATGTTGCCTTGCATATCATTATAAGTAATATGAGCGTGTTTAATTTGTAATGATTTTAATTTTAAAGCAAATTTTGTTGCACTAGTATCTGCCGGAACCGCTGCAGTAGTATCAACATTTGGTTTAGCAATATCCCAATTGGCTTTTCCATCTTGCATCACAATACCATTAATTTTTGGCTCATCAATAATCAACGAATTAATTTGATATTGCTCTCCACTGATGACACTTTTAATATTTAAATCAAAAGATAGTTCTTTAATATATGCTAGAGTATCTCCTTCAAAAGGCGCAATATTGAGGACACTAACATTTTGAATTTTAAATCTAAAATCAGGAAATGAACTGATTAAGGTTAAATCAAATTCGCCAAAATCAACTTTTGCATTTAAGCTATTATTAGCTTCGTCTTTTACTAATTGAACTAATTTATCTTTAAAAATAAATGGTGCAGCAATAATTAATATCAGTAAAACTAAAAAAGTAATACCCGACCATTTTAAGATTTTTTTTATTAAACTCTTCTTAGCTTTAGGTTGTTCTGTGCTCATAAAATTGATAAATAATATTAATGTGTACGAAGATAATAAGAAACCAGCAAAATTAGAGTGATTTTAATTCGGTTTGAACTAATAAATAAGTGTTAAACGAAATATAAAACTACTATTTACTTAATATTTTAAAGTCAGTTCTTCTGTTTTCTTGTCTTCCAAGCTCAGTATCATTAGTTGCAACAGGCACAGTTTCTCCGTATCCTTTAGCAACCAATCTGTCGGTTAAAATACCTTTACCAATTAAATAGTTTACAACAGATTGAGAGCGAGATTGAGATAATTTTTGATTGTAATCATCGCTTCCTTTGCTATCTGTGTGACTTCCTAATTCAATTTTTAAGGTTGGGTTATCAGTTAGTAGTTTAATTAAGCGATCTAACTCATTGGCTGATTCCATGCGAATGGTTGCTTTATCAAAATCAAAGAAAATATTTTTTAAAATAATAGATTGGCCAATATCAATTTGTTTTAATGCAACATTAATAATCACTTCCTGAAATTGTTGCGATGTTATTAAGTCAAAATTTTCGGAATGAAACAAATAACCATCTTTTTTAACAGCAATTCCGTAATTTTTACCCGAAGGCAGCGATACTAAATACTTGCCAGTAGTGGCATTTGAATTAAAAGTGGCAATGACTTCGTTTAATGTATTATCTATTAATTCAATGGTTGCATCTAAAGGTATTTTTGTTTTGGCATCAGAAATAACTCCTTTTAAAATTGTCATTTTTGGCCCACTGCTCACAATTTTTTCTGACTTAAATTCGCTAATAGGAGCAGTAACACTTGCTAATAAATTATCTTCATTCATTAAAACGGGCATTTTTTCATTACCTAAAAAAGTAATTTTGTAAATATCTTTATCACCGTAACCACCTTGTTTAGAAGATGCAAAATAACCATGATGACCACTTCCACTTATAACAAAAAACACATCATCATCGGGTCCATTAATTGGATATCCTAAATTTATGGGTTCGCTCCACATTCCATTTTCAAATACGGATTTAAAAACATCGTAGCCACCCATTGTTTTATGACCTTTTGAACTAAAATAAATAGTTTTTCCATCTGGATGCATAAATACACCTTCTTCTCCATATTTTGTATTAAGTATGGCACCGGCATTAAAAGAGGGACCCCATTCATTTTTTTTATCTTTATCAGAGTAGTAAATATCTCCTCCACCTATATTACCTTCTCTGTCACTAATGTAATATAATCGTTTTCCATCATACGATAAACTCACGCAAGATTCGTGATATTTTGAGTTAACATTTTTATTTAGTTGCTCAGGTTTAGTCCATGTATTTCCCTTTAAATTACTAGTATAAATATCTCCTCCATCTTTTTCTGTATATTTAAATATAAACATCGTAGTACCATCTCCAGCCAAACCTGATGAAGCATCATGGTCGTCCGTATTTACTATAGGTCCAAAATTTTGCGCTGCAGTCCACTTACCCTTTACTTTAAATGATTGATATAAATCTTCAAACGGCCAACCATCCATTTCATCTAGTTTACCACCGGTAGAATTTTCTCTTCGTGCTGTTAAAATCATCATGGATTCATCAGCAGAAATAAAGGCACTATATTCAGGATATGAACTATTTATGTTAGAGCCCAAATTATCAACAAAAACACGTTTTGGGTCAGCTATTTCTTGTTTACCCACCTTGCATTCGTTTATTTTTTTTAAAACATCTTCAATTGCAAAAGCATTTTCTTTTGCGTTTGTATTTAAAATGTTTAGATGAATTTGATAGTACTTTATTGCGTCGTCCCATTTTAGTTGAAATTGATAAGCCCATCCTAACAAGTAAGTAGCTTCAATGGGTATTTTAACATTGAATGAAATTGCTTTTTCAAGAAATTTAATTGCCGCATCGGACTGAGGGTTAAGATTAAAGTTAATAACACCTAACATATAATTTAATTTGGCGTTATTTGGATTAAACTCTTGCGCTTTTATCAAAAATGGAAGTGCTTTTTTAAAATAAATATCGCCAACACGCTGGTAATCCTTTCTGCTCACCGGAAAGTATTTATTTTTTGTTACAAATTGCTCTAAAATAAAATCATATTCTTTTTCCCCTAATTCAAAATCATTTTTACCTTCATCAAGATTTCTTCTTGCTTCTTTTAGCAGATCTTTATTATCAGGAAAATTTGCCTTATCGAATTCAACATTTTGTGCCAAGGCAAAAGTTGCTGAAAAAAATACCAATCCAAATATTTTATATAATATATTCATTGTCTTAAATTAAAATACTATTGTCTTTATTATTATTAGATTAATCGCACAAACCTGCTGCATAGCTTTTGCCTTCGCTTACCCCATATTCTGCCGCTTTTTTCCAGTCTGCGCAAGCGCCGTCTTCATCTTTTAACATTTGCTTAGCAATACCTCTATTTAAATAGGCACTTCCTAAAGTTGCATCAAGCTTTATTGCTTTATCAGCCCAATCAGCTGCAGCTTTATATTCTTTCTTTTTAATATATACTGAGGCTATGTTATTTATTGCAAGAATATAATTTGATTTTTGTTTGAGCGCCGCATTAAAATCAGAAAGTGCACCTTCAAAATCATTGGTATTTAATTTTGCTGTTCCTCTATTATTTAACGCGATATAGTAATCTGGCTTTAAAGCAATTGCCTTGTTGTAGGAATCAATTGCTAAAGCATTTTCTCCTTTATTACGTTTGCAAGAACCTAAACTGTTATAAGCAAAAAATAATTTTGAATCAATTGATAGGGCTTTTTCGTAATCTGCAATTGCTCCATCTTCATCTCCAAGCATTTTTTTTGCAGAAGCTCTATCATTATATGCATAGGCAAAATCTGGTTTAGCAGCAATGGCCTTATCATAATCGGAAATTGCTGACTTATAATTCCCCAATTCAAAATTTATCTGCCCGCTTAAATAAAACGCTTTACTGTTTTTTTCATCCACAAAAGTAGTTCTATTTAAATAAGTGATACAAGAGTCTTTTTTATTGACAGCATAAAAACTTTGCGCCTTACCAAACATAGCATCTGTATTTAGAGGATTGATAACTAGGGCATTAGTGTAATCTTCAATTGCTGCATCAAAGGTTTTTAACTCGTATCTAGAAAACGCTCTGTTAGTATATGCTTTGTCGAAATTTGGCTTAAAAGAAAGCGCTTTTGAAAACTGTTCAATAGCCATAATATACTCTTTTTTGGCTACAAATTCTAAACCAATGTTATAAGCATTTTCAGCTTCTTGATCGGCAGTTAAAGCCACTTTTACCTTTACAGTATCTTGAGCAATACTATTAATATAGAAAAAGCTAAGACAAATGAATAAAATTTTTTGCATAAATGGAAAATATGAATCTTTAAAAGTAATAAAATAAAAGAAGTCTAAATAATAATTTTTTTTAAAAATTAAGGTAATATTCTTGAGTCAATTCCTTATATTCCTCCGTATAGGCATGTCTATCCTCCAATTCAATGGCTATGGTTTCTTCGCTAAACTCTGTAGGTTTAAATTCAAATTGCATGATATGCCGCTTTTCAATGTTTTTATCTACTCTTGATTTTACTCGCAATAATTTGGATAGATTTAGCCCTTTTTTCTCAGCTAATGCTCTAAATTTTACAGCTTCTGTTGTTGGCAAAATTAAACAAAATTTTCCTCGTTCATCTAGCAGTTTAACAACGCCATCAAGCAGTTCTTCAAAAGGTAACACATCGGCATGCCTCGCTTGTGATCGTTGCTCATCAGAAGATTTGAGAGACTGCTCAAAGTAAGGTGGATTAGTTACAATTAAATCGTATTTATTGAGGATGCCTTTAGTATATTCTTGAAATGAGGAATGCACTACCGAAATTTGATTTGAAAAATTAGATTCTAGGACATTTTGTTTGGCTTGCAAATAGGCATTTTTATCAATATCAATAGCATTAATTGTAGATTTTGTTTTTTGAGCTAGCATTAACGCAATAATTCCTGTACCAGTTCCTATATCTAAAATTTGTTTGGCTCCATTAGGAACAACCCAAGCCCCCAGCAAAACAGCATCTGTGCCAACTTTCATAGCACATTGGTCTTGCTTAATAGTAAATTGTTTAAAAGCGAATGATGTATTGGGCATAAATCATGTTTATCTTTTTGAGTAGTATAAAGTTAAAAACAAAAATGGAAGTACAAAGTTTAATTTAACTTATGTAATTATTTTTACAATTAAATCAGTATGCTATTATGACCAAAATTATTGTTTTTATATTTTTATTTTTTGCGCCATGTATTTTTGTTTCTCAAAATTTGTTGGATGAAATTGTGGAATTTTACAAAAAAGATAAAGATCTGCAGCACGCTTCCTTTGGTTTTTGCATACTAGATGCTACCACTGGGAAAACAATTAAAGAATATAATTCAGACCTCGCTTTAATTCCGGCTAGTACTTTGAAAATAGTAACTACTTCGGCTGCATTAGGAATTTTAGGTAGAGATTTTACTTACAAAACTAACTTTTATACCTTTCAAAAAAAAGACTCTGTTTCTGGATTAAATAATTATCATCTACTTGTTAAGGGAAGTGGTGACCCAAGTTTTAACTCGTCTTATTTTTATCACAACGACTCTGTTTTTTATACATCTATGATTCAGAAACTTAAAACAAAAGGTTTAAAAAAAATTACCGGATCTATTATTATTGATGCGTCTTATTTCGACAACTCTATCCCGAGTACCTGGATTTGGGCAGATATTGGTAACTACTTTGGAGCAGGGGCCAACGGACTTTCATATCACGACAATAAATTTTCAATTTTGTATAATAGCGGTAATAACAATACAATTGCAGAAATTGAAAGTATCTATCCAGATTATTTTTCAAAAAAAATGTCGATTAATTCAAATGTTTTATCTGTTGGCACAGAAGATGATGCTTTTGTTTATGGAGATCCAAACGGATACTCAAGAAAAATAACAGGAACAATTCCTCCTAATAAAAAAAAGTATGAAATTGAAGCGGAAATGCCGGAACCTGCTTTGTTTTTTGCAACGCAATTACAAACTGAGTTAACTAAAAATAATTTAGTAACAAGTAATTTAAAATTAGTTACAAATGAAATTCCTAGTACGTATTCTGAAAATTATGGCCAGTTAATCTGTACGCATACATCTCCAAAACTTGAAAAAATAGTGTATTACACTAATCAAAAAAGTAATAATCATTATGCTGAAAGTTTATTAAAAACAATTGGCGCAACAAAAGTAGGAAAGCAAGGAACTACTGAAAATGGCATTAAAGCGATTGAAAATTATTGGAAGGATAGGGGAGTTGACGTGAGTGGTTTGCATATGGCTGATGGTAGTGGCTTATCAAGGGCAAATACAATTACAACAAAAATACAAGCAATAATTTTATCAAAAATTTATAGAGATAGTTTAATTTACAAGCCATTTAATGCATCGCTGCCAATTGCAGGCAAAAATGGTAGCATGAGTAATTTATGTAAAGGTACTTTTGCCGAAAATAATATGCGTGCTAAAACAGGCTACATTAATAGAGCACGCGGATATTGTGGTTATGTAAAAACAAAGTCAGGAAAAGAATTGGCGTTTTCGGTTTTGTTTAATAATTACGATTGCTCGCCAAAAGAAATGAAATTAAAAATTGAAAAATTATTAGTTGCACTTACAGATTTGTAAACCTACTTTAAACTAGATCTGGATTTAAAAAAGTATTTTTTTTAACCGATAAATTGTTTTAAAGACGGATTTATAATCAAATATTAAATCCTTCAAAGCGCGGACAAATAATACTATCAGTAAATTTTACATCAAAATTTATATTTAATAAAAACAGCGAGCACTGCTCGTTAATTTGTATAAATTGACTTTGCAATGAATTCATACTTTTTAAAGCTAAAGTAATAAAGCCCAAGCCAGCGCCACCTTTTTCTCCAAATTTGTTATTTACAAGTTTATTTAGATAGTATGATTTTAATTCCTCTTTATCACTAAAAGAATTAACGGCATCAATTTTATTTTTAATAGAATTTACTTGCGAGGTTTGAATAAGATTTGCTGTAATTATTTTTATGTATTTACCATTTTTTGAAATAATAAAATAATTATTTTGCGTAATTCCTTCATCTGAAACACTATACAAAAACTGATTTTGAATTAATTCAACACAGGTGAAAAATATTTTTTTTATTTCTGGTTTAGGTAAATTAAGGTTGTTTAGCTTTTCCTCAATTTCATGTTCGATTTCAGAAATTGTTACCCCATTCATACTCCCACAATAAGCCACAATTAAATCTTCTGTCAGCTGTAACTGAGAAAAATGCTCATTATATTGCAATTGAATGTAGTTTATTGTTGTGCTTAATTCTTTAATCATATTAGCAAAGTAAAGCATTGGAGTAGGTTATGACAATACATTTATCCTACATAATGATGTATTTTTGCGTTTTTTTATTTACATATATTCTGCGTAAGATTGTAGTAGTGAAAAAGGCCAGTCAACTATTTTTAAGATTTATTGCAATTCTTGCAAAACCTCATTCAAGAAATCTGATGACGTTCCTTTTTCTTTTACTTCAATTTACATCAATATCACAAAAAGTAGGAGCAGCCTATACGCTGTTTTCGGTTGAAAAAGGTGTTGCTGATAATATGATCAATGATATTATTAGTGATGAAAAAGAAATTATTTGGTTAGCTTCAAAAAAAGGTATTAGTCGCTTTGATAATTTTAGTTTCATTAATTTTTCATCAAAAACAGATTCTTTATTTTTTAAAGATGACAACGTAGACGAACTTTATAAAGCCAATGGTCTCA
>JBIKOX010000233.1:0-4124 GCA_044357775.1 Bacteroidia bacterium
AAATCAACAGTATTACCTGATAATTCAACTGTACTATACACTGCCGGTGAATATAAAGACATACAAAATGCAGTTAAGCGAAGAGATGAATTTATTTCTGAAGGAATTAGTAAAGCAACAATTGGTTATTTTAAAAATGGAAATCTTGTAACACTTTCTGATAGTGATATTAGCAAAGAACTGAGCGCAAGTAAAGGTTCTGATGCCAAAACAACTTCAACTTTGGCTTCTCAAGCTAATAATAACGCAAATGGAAATACGGATTCAGACGCCAATCAGTTTGCAAAAGGTGACGTTGTATATCGTGTACAATTGGGAGCGTATAAAAATAGAATTTCAAAAGAAGTTTTTAAAAATGCCGGAACGGTGCTTGAACTTAAAACAGATGATAATTATTTTAGATATGCAACCAAAGGATTTAAAACCATACAAGATGCAGCAAACTCTAAAGCAGATTTAGTTTTAGAAGGTTATGGAGATGCTTTTATTACAGCATATAAGGACGGGAAGCGAATTGCAATGAATACGACTGGTGCTACTATGGAAACTAATGAAAAAGAAGATATCAGCAAAATAGAATCTTTTAGTTCAATTGACAAATCATTAGTAAGTTTTAAAATTCAATTGGGTGCATTGCGCAAGGCAAGCTCAAATGATATGGAAGAAAAAACGAAAGATTTGAAAGATGTGGATAAACAAACTACCGGCTCGGGAATGATTAGATATACCTTGGGATCTTTTAGTAATTATTCGGCAGCGGATAAAAGTCGCCAAGAATTAGCTGATCAAGGTTTTAGCGAGGCTTTCGTGATCGCCGTATTTAAAGGGGAAGTTATTTCAATACAAGAGGCATTAGAACTGCTGAAATAGTATCCTTTACTTTTAAAAATTTTAACATTTTAATCAAATTTCACTACAGGTATTTTAAAAAGAATCCAAAATTACTTCAATTATTTCTTACGTCACGCTAAACTACCACTCATATAAATTGTTTACTATAACAATGTATTATAAATACATTTACATTTTAAATTTAATATGAAGAATTTACTTATTTTAATTGCTATGTTGTTTTCAATAAACATTATGGCGCAAATGCCCGGAATGGGTGGCATGGGTGGAATGAAAAACATGAAGGACCCAAAAATGGGACGTGTTTATGGAAAGGTAATTGACGCAAAAACTCAAAAACCTGTTGAATATGCATCTATTCAAGTTTTATGGTATAGTAAAGACAGCCTTTTAGGAGGTTCATTAGTTAAAGAAAACGGCGATTTTTCAGTTGATGGATTGCCTTCCTTTGGTCAAGTTCGAGTGAAAATTAAATTTATTGGATATAAAGATTACTTGCAAAAGGTTTACCTCATGCCTCCTGATAAAGTAGAACAAGATTTGGGAGATATTAAGTTGGCAGTGGATGATAATTTATTAAAGGAAGTTGAGATAACTGCTGAAAAAAGTGCAGTTACTTTATCAATTGATCGAAGAATATACAATGTAGAAAAAGATTTGTCAGTTAAAGGTGGAACTGCTGTGGATGTTATGAAAAATGTACCTGGTGTTACAGTTGATGTTGATGGTAATGCACAATTAAGAAATCAATCGCCTAATATTTTTGTGGATGGCAGACCAACAAATTTAACATTGCAACAAATTCCGGCTGATCAAATTGAACGAGTAGAAATTATTACCAATCCATCTGTAAAATTTGACGCTAATTCTACGGGTGGAATTTTAAATATAATAATGAAGCGAAATGCAAAACCGGGTTATAATGGTATGTTGATGGCGTATATTGGAACAGGCGATAGATATGGCGGAATGGCTAACTTGAATTTAAAAGGTGGTCCGTGGAATGTATCGATGATGTATTCTTATAATCAAGGTATAAATAATAATAATGGTTATACAAATCGAACTCAATTAGATACAATTACTGGCAATCCGTTTGGCTACTTTAATCAAAATAATATTTCAAGAATGGCAAACCTTTTTAATTTTGGGAAGCTAGGCATTGACTATAATATTAATAATAGAAACACTATCACTATAAGTGAAATGATTGTTGGCGGTCAATTTAAAACAAGTGATTCGCAAAATTACAATGCACAAGATGCTAATCAAAACACGATTGTTAATGGTGACCGTTTAAATGATCAAGCGGCTCGTTTTACAAATTATAACACGCAACTGCTTTACAAAAAAACCTTTCCGAAGGTTGGCAAGGAAATTACATTCGATATAAACCATAACTACACGCAATCACAAAATCATTATTTGTTCACAACGTATGGATTTAATCTAGGAGGAAATTGGGTACCTAATCAATATCAAAAAAATAATGGTGGAACAATGGCTAATCAATTTGTTTTTCAAACAGATTTTGTAAACCCTATTTCAGACACTAAAAAATTTGAAGCAGGATTTAAGTCATATTATAAATATTCGGATAGTAAAAATAGTACATTTAATTCATCTAATAATGAGGACAACTATTCGCGAGATAGCATCATGAGTAATCATTATGTAATTGATGATATGATTACAGCAGCTTATATTAATTATTCTGCAAAAACATTTTGGGATATCGGCTATCAAGGCGGATTAAGGTTTGAGCAATCATACTATGCCGGAAATATAGTTGATAAGCAACAAAAATTCTCTTATAGCTATCCATCCTCTTCTGACGATATTTTAAAATCAATTTTTCCGGCGATATATTTTTCAAAAAAATTAAAAAAAAGTCAGGAAGTACAATTGAATTTTTCTCGCAAACTACAGCGACCTAATTTTTTTCAGTTAATGCCATTTGTGCTATTTGCAGACAAACAAAATATTAGAATTGGAAATCCTCAATTGAAGCCAGAGTTTAAAAATATTGCTGAGTTAAACTATAATAAAACATTTAGTAAAGGCAGTTACTTGGGTTCAGGATATTTTAGATACGAAGAGCAACCGATAACGGAGGTAGCATATTCCTCTATTTCAGACCCAACAGTATTAATTAACACAACTGTAAACGGAAATAATAGCATACGTTATGGCATTGAAAATACGTTTAAATGGACCTTCTTTAAAAATTTAGATGTTACTTTAAATGCAAATGCTTTTTATATTTATATCAACGGAACGGTTGTACAAAATAAACCTGATGTTACAACGCAAGGTTATGCTTATAATGGCAAAGGAACTTTGTCTTATAGATTTCCTAAAAATATTACACTGCAAGTAAATGGTAATTACGAGTCACCAAAAATTTTATTATTAGGATATGCAAAGCCCGTTTACTCGATGGATGTTTCATTAAATTATATGATTGCAACTAAATGGATTTTTAACGCTACTTTAAGTGATGCCTTTAATACTAGAATTATGGGAACGCATTACGAAACTCCATACTATGTTCAAGACTTAGCAAGGAGAAGAGAAACTCGCTATGTGAGATTAACAGTTTCCTATTTATTTGGTAAGATGGACGCTTCTATATTTAAAAGAGGAAAACAAATGAGAGGAATGGGACAAGAAGGTAATCAGGATGGTTTGGATTTTAATAAGTAAAATTATTTAAGTAATAAAAAATAAAAAACCCTCGCAATAAAACTTTGCGAGGGTTTCTTTTTAATTATGAAGTTGATTAATCTACATTGTCGTGCAAAAATGAATTGTTTGGACGAATTTCAGTATTGTTATTTTCATCTTTTCCTAAAGTATAACGTGATACTTGCGAATCAGTAGATGGATTAGAAGTAGTATTATCTAAATTTAATTGTTTACGCTGCCACGCAGATTCTTTTTCTAAATGAGCTAATCCTTCTGGCGTTTTCATTTTTAGGGTTAACTCTTTTAATTTTTTAATTCTATCCTGAGCTAATCTAATTTGTTCTTCGCGGCTACTAATATCAAATTTGTTATTTTGCACTTCCGATTCTTCTGTAACATCATTAATCACAAATTCTATCTTATTGTTATCTTGTTCAGTTTCATTTATTTCTAAATTAGTTGCTTGAGGAATTTCAGCATCCGCTGATTCATCTAAATTATATACTTTAAATGTTGGAGTTACTTCTTCATTTAAAATTGGTTCGCTAACGGTAATTTCTTCTTCAATTTTATTGATAACAGTT
>JBIKOX010000010.1:0-29619 GCA_044357775.1 Bacteroidia bacterium
CACCAGCACCCAATCCTCTTGTTAAAGAGGTTCCTAATTGAATTTTATGGGGCACAGGACTTTTTCCCAATGCTTGTTTATCAGTATTACAAACTATGAAATCCACACCCTTAATTCCTAAACGGAACATGTGGTTTACAGCGTTGCTTCCGCCACCGCCAACTCCAATTACTTTAATAATTGAGCTTTCTTCTTGAGGTAATTCAAATTGCATCATGGTATGTAGTTTTAAATTTTTAGTTCTTAGTTTTTAAATTTTTTCTTTAATTTTTTATTCTTGTTATTATCTAGTTTATAAATGCTTAGTCATATTAAAAACTAAACACTTATAACTAAAAATTAGCCTAATCAACATCGTCGCTTATCCAAATTTTAGCTTTGTTTATTAATGATTCAAAGAAGTTACCTACTTTTTGTTTTGAGTGACCCGTAATTTTTTTATCTTCTTTTTGTTTTGCTATTTCTTTATTTGTTACTGTTGATTCTTCAGAAGATTTACTTGTATTGTTACCACGTTTTGCTTCTCGTTCATATTTTTCAATACCTTTCATTACTAATCCCACTCCTGTTGCATACATAGGATTTTTTAATTCATCGTCTGCACCTGCTAAATGTTCGTTAGGTGTTCCAATGCGGCAATCCATTCCCGTTGTTAGCATTACTAATTGTGGCAAATACTTTAATTGAGAACCACCACCAGTTACAACGATACCTCCTGCTAATTTTCGCTCGAATCCGGATGATTTTATTTCAAATAAAACAATTTCTAAAATTTCTTCCATACGCGCTTGAATAATTTGCGCTAATGTATTCACGGATATCTCTTTATGCGGACGGCCCCTTAAACCCGGAATAGATATCACTTCATTTAATTGCGTTTCTTGAGCTAGAGCTGAACCAAATCTCATTTTTAATTGTTCAGCTTGAGATTTAATGATACCGCAACCTTCTTTAATATCATCTGTAATAATATTACCTCCAAATGGAATAACAGCCGTGTGACGAATAATACCATCATAAAAAATTGCTACATCGGTTGTTCCTCCGCCAATATCTACGAGTACCACGCCAGCTTCTTTCTCTTCATCACTTAAAACAGCATCAGCACTTGCTAAAGGTTCTAAATGTAAATCAACGGTAATTAATTTAGCTCTTTGAACGCATTTAAATATATTTTTTACTGCTGAAACGTGTCCAGTAATAATATGAAAATTTCCTTCCAAACGCATTCCTGAATGGCCAATTGGATTGCGAATACCACCTTCATTATCAATTATGTATTCTTGAGGAATTACATGAATAATTTCTTCACCGGCAGGCATAATTAACCTGTGCATGTTATCTATTAATTCATCAACGTCATTTTGAGAAACTTCTTCCTCTAACGATTTGCGGGTTATCATGCCACGATGCTGCATGCTTTTTATATGCTGCCCTGCAATACCAACAATTACTTCTTCGATATCAATATTTGCTTTGTCTCCGGCAATTTTGATAGCCGCATTAATTGAAGCAATTGTTTGTTCAATATTAGCTACTACTCCTCGGTGTACACCCAAAGATTCTGATTTGCCAATACTTAAAATTTCAACTTTACCATGCTCGTTTTTATAACCCACAATAGCGGCAATTTTAGTTGTTCCAATGTCTAGACCTACTACTAGTTCTGCATTCTTAGGCATTTGTTTTTGTTCTATTTTAATGTCCATAAACTTATTTTTTAGTGCAAACCACTTGGTTTTTATATTTAATATTTATGATAGAATACTTATTCCATCCATCAGTTTTATTTAATCCTTCGGTGTAAAATAATTTTAGTTTATTAAATTTTTCCTCAAAGTCATTTCCTTCTCCAAAAATTATTTTATGACTACCAATTGCTGGGTATAATTCTATTTCCTTATCAGGTGTTATATTTATTTGATGTATCAGGCTATTCAATACCGAATCTTTTGAGATGAATGAAGAGATATTGTAAATATCATCTAGTATACTCACCTTGCTAAATTTTTGATTTTTAGAAATGTTGTTTACTAAAAATTGACATCTTGAAACATATGGCTCAAAAATATATCCAGTAGCAATAATTACTCGCGCTGTATATTTATCATTTAGTGGCATCAATTTAGATTGATCGTCGATGTAATAACTCTCACCATTTGTATTAATAACTCTCACTAATGGCGTTCGCTGCGTTACAGCAATATTTACATCGCCATTTACATCTACTGATATATCCGCGTTTTCAATTGCAGGATGTGAATTCAATGCTTTTTCTAAACTGTTTACATTTATATTTTTAAGAGAAGTATTAATAATTGAATCTTTTCTTTCTTTAAAAAAATCTTTTACATCTTCTTCATCAATAAATGTATTAACCTCAGTATTATAAACTGAAACTAACATGTTTTGAGCTACAACGTTTTTTTCTTTTTTTGTTACAAAAGCTAAAGACATCATTAGGCCTGATAATCCAATAATCCAAAGAACGATAACTAATATTTTTTTTAAATTTATTTTTTTCATTTTTGTTTTTTCGCTTCTGAACTTCGCTTGAAGTGACAAAAATCCTTAGTCACATCTAACTTTCTCTTTAATCTCTTTCGTCCCTTCAGTCTCTTAACTCTCTTTTAGTAGTTCTTCAATCGGCACTATCAAGCTATCTATATCTCCCGCACCTAAAGTCATCAGTATTTGAGGCGGATATGTTTTTAAAAAATCAAGTATGTTTTCTTTTTTTACTAAAAATTTCTCTGTGATTTTCATTTTATCCAACAACATCTGTGAAGTAATTCCAACAATTGGTTTTTCGCGAGCAGGATATATATCTAACAAAACGCATATATCCAATAAATCTAAACTCTTAGCAAAATCATTTGCAAAATCGCGCGTGCGTGTAAATAAATGAGGTTGAAAAATGCCCGTCACTTTTTTATCAGGATATAATTGTTTAGCAGCATTAATAGCTGCTTTCAACTCTTCCGGATGATGGGCATAATCATCAATATACACTACAGACTTTGATTTTACTCGGTAATCAAATCTTCGTTTCACTCCTTTAAAAGAACGAAGGGCGTTGTTAATTACATTGCCCTTAACACCTAATTGCTGTGCAATTGCAACAGCTGCAATTGAATTCTCTACATTATGTAAGCCTGGAAGTCCTATCGCTACTTGGCTTACAGATTCTATTGGACTAATAATATTGTAACAAAATTCGCCATCAACAATTTTAATAGAATTTGCAGAGTATTCAGTATCTAAATTTAATGAGTAGATAAGTCTTTTATTCTTTAGTCTCAAATCGTTATCAACATTTTTTTTAACAATTAAAAAACCACCATCTTGAACCTGCTCCGCAAATTGAGTGTACGTTTGATGCATTGAATTTAAGTCACCATAAATATCTAAGTGATCTGCGTCAACACTAGTAATTAAAGCAATATAAGGGTGTAGTGTTAAAAATGAGCGATCGTATTCATCGGCCTCCACTACAATAAATGCATTTTTGTCGGAAGCATCTCCCAATAATAAATTGGTTTCATAATTTTGAGATATACCTCCTAAAAATGCAAAACAATTAATACCAGCAGTTTTTAAAATATGAGTTACTAAGCAAGATGTAGTTGTTTTGCCATGAGTTCCTGCAATAGCTATTGTTTTAAATTGTTTAGTTATTTCGCCTAATACCCATGCACGTTTTTCAAGCTGATAGCCATTTTCTTTTAAGTAAACAAGTTCTTGATGTTCGGAAGGAACAGCAGGTGTGTATATCACTAAAATGTCTTCTTTTTTATAGTTCAAGCAAATGGTTTTTACTAATTCTACATCTTCAGTAAAATGTAATTGAGTTCCTTCTTTTTGTAATTGTTCGGTAAGATTAGATTGTACTTTATCATAGCCAAATGAGGTTTTTCCGTAATGATTAAAATAGCGCACTAAAGCACTCATGCCAATTCCACCAGCGCCTAAAAAATAATATAATTTGTAGTCAAGTATATTCATTACAATTTATAGTGCGCTAATTTTAAAACTTCGTTTGCAATAATATGTGTTGAATTAGGTAGTGCAAGTAACCCGCAATTTTTACTTAACTCTTGTTGTAATGCACTGTTATTTATTAAAGAAATTGCTTCTTTAATTAAGTAATTTTTCGCTTCGGTATCTTTCACTAAAATGGCAGCTTTTTTACTTACTAAAGACATTGCATTTTTTGTTTGATGATCTTCTGCTGCAGTTGGTAATGGAACTAAAATGCTTGGCTTTTGAACGATGCATAATTCCGAAATGGCTCCTGCGCCAGCTCTTGAAATTACTACATCCGCGCATGCATAAGCTAAATCCATACGAGTAATAAAATCCACCGCTTTAATATTGTTTGCTTCGAAGGTGGCTGTTTGTTTTTGTGCTACGCCAAAATAGGTTTTACCTGTTTGCCAAATTAACTGAATATGTTGTTCTGCTAATATTTGTAAACCATCGCCAATAGCCTCGTTAATTCCTTTAGCACCAAGGCTTCCGCCAACTACTAAAATTGTTTTTTTATTTTTGTCTAATTTAAAAAATTCAATTGCTTCGTCTCTTTTTACCGATACGTTTATAATATCCTGACGAACGGGATTGCCAGTTAGAACAATTTTTTCTTTAGGAAAAAATTGTTCCATCCCTTCATAAGCAACGCAAATTTTACTTGCTTTTTTTGATAAAATTTTATTGGTGATACCTGCGTAAGAATTTTGTTCTTGCAGCAACGCTGGAATTCCATTTGATATTGCGGCTTTTAATAATGGGCCAGAAGCATAACCACCCGTTCCCACAACAACATCTGGTTTAAATTCATGAATTATTTTTTTGGTTTTTAAAAGAGATGAAATAATTAAGAATGGTAATTTAAGATTTGCTAATGTAAATTTTCTTTGAAATCCGGCAATAGGAACACCAATAATTTTGTAACCAGCTGAAGGAACTTTTTCCATTTCCATTTTGCCTAAAGCACCAACAAATAAAATATCAGCATGAGGTACTAATTTTTTTATTTCATTGGCAATAGCAACCGCTGGAAATATATGCCCTCCAGTGCCTCCTCCGCTTAATATAACTTTTAATGGTTTCATTTTTGTTTTTTCTTGTCGACTATGCTCGAAGTGACAACGCTCTGTCAGTTCGAGAGTAGTCGAGAACACTATACTTATTCTGTTATAACTTCTTTTGATTCTTTTCCTTCGCTACGTTCGTTAGCCTTACTTACACTTAAAATAATTCCTATGGAAATACAAGTAAACCAAATTGAAGTCCCTCCCATACTTACTACTGGTAGTGGCTGACCAGTTACAGGAAACAAATTTACCGCAACCGACATATTTATTAAGGCTTGAAAAACTAAACTAAAACTTAAGCCCACTGCCATTAATCCTCCAAATGTTTTTTCTGAATCTCTTAATATTCTTATACCTCTAAATAATAATATCATATATAAGAACAACAAAACAAATCCGGCAATTAAGCCATATTCTTCTATAATAATAGCATAAATAAAATCAGATGACGCTTGTGGTAAAAATGCCCGCTGCGTGCTATTTCCAGGTCCTTTTCCAATTATACCACCTGTAGCAACGGCAATTTTTGCCTGTTCACTTTGGTAATTACTTTTTGAATCACCCTTGCTAAAATTTTCTATCCGAGCTTTCCATGTTGCTGCCCGCTTGCTTGGAAAAGTATCTGGCGAGATCATAATCCAAGAAATTAAAATGGCACCAAATAATAAGCATCCACTCAATATTTTCAACATTACTCCAAAACGTATGCCCCCAACAAACATTAGGAATAAGCAGTTTATAAATAAAAGTGCAGCAGTAGAAAAGTTAGCGGGAAAAATTAATAAGCATATAAAACCTACAGGTAGTAATAAGGACATGAATAGAGATTGAAAATCTTCTAATTGACCTTGCTTGATTGTAAGTGTTCGTGCAACAAAAATTAATAATATAATTTTAGCAACATCAGATGATTGAAATGTTAACCCTAACCCCGGAATTTCAACCCATCTGCTTGCTTCGCCAGAACTTACACCTTTTATTAAAGTAAAAAGTAGAAGTGGAATTACTAAAAAAATACCTATTTGTGCAATTTTTGAAAAGATGGTATATTTTAGTCTATGAACAATAAACATTATAATAAGACCTGTAACAATTTTAATTCCATGACTTATTAGGTAAAATTCAGTATTACCTTGTTTATATTTATGAGCCAATGTAACAACTGAGCTGTATACTACTAAAATAGATAGCAAAGATAATAGGAACACAATTGTCCATATAACTCTATCCCCTTTTAAATATGCGAATTGCTTCATTTTAAATGATTAATGATGTATGACAAATGATACAGGATTTCTTTTATATCTCTTTTATCTCTTTAAGAACAAGTTCTTTAAATTTATTCCCTCTATTTACATAGTTATCAAAAGGATCAAAACTTGGGCAAGCTGGAGAAAATAAAACTGCTTGGTTTTTAATGGATTTAGCTATGGAAATAGTTACTGCACTTTCTAAGTTATCAGCAATAAAAATCATAACATGTTTATTAAAAATATGTTTTATTTCTCCAAAACAACGTCCAATATAGATTACTGTTTTAATATTGTAGTAATTAATATTTTTAAACCAAGAGTAGTCCGTTTTCAAATCATCTCCACCTAAAATCAAAACTATTTCTGTATCAACAGAATTAATACTTTCAACAGTTTGCTTTGCGTTTGTAGCTTTTGAATCGTTAATAAACGTGACATCATTTATGCAAGCTATAAACTCAAAACTATGATCGGTTTTTCTGTTTATCGAAAATGTTTTCTGACCTAATGCAACTTCCTTCATTTTATAAACTTCTTACTGCTGCTTTAAATTGAACACCTCTATCTTCGTAGTTTTGAAATAAATCAAAACTAGCGCATGCTGGAGATAATAAAACTGCATCTCCTTTTGTAGCTAATTTATAGCACATTGCTACTGCTTCACCAGCAGAGCCCGCTTCCATGATATTTTCAACAGAACCTTTAAATGCTTTTATGATTTTTTTGTTGTCAACACCTAAGCAAACAATCGCTTTTACTTTTTCTTTTACTAAGTCAACTAACTCATCGTAATTGTTTCCTTTATCTTGGCCACCTAAAATTAATACAGTAGGTTTTTGCATACTTTCTAATGCATACCAAGTAGAGTTAATGTTAGTTGCTTTTGAGTCGTTAATGAATTCTATACCATTAATTGATGCAACGAATTCTAATCGGTGTTCAACATTCACGAAGTCTTCTAAACTTTCGCGGATAATGTCTTTACGTATGTCTACGATACGCGCTGCCATTGAAGCAGCCATTGAATTGTAAACATTGTGTTTACCTGCCAAAGCTAATTGTTCTAGGGTCATAATTAAGGGTTTAGGGTTATTATTATAATTAAGGGTTATTTCATTTTCTTGTAAAAAAGCGCCATTACCATCTATCTTTTTTTTTATGCTAAACGGAATACGTTCAGCTTTGATAGGATGTTGTAGCATAAATTCTTCTATCACTTTATCATCTGCACAATACACAAAGGCATCTTTTTCTGTTTGGTTTTGAGTAATACGAAACTTAGAGGCTACGTAATTTTCAAACTTGTATTCATATCTATCCAAATGATCTGGAGTGATATTTAATAAGATTGCTACATCGGCTTTAAAATCATACATGCCATCTAATTGAAAGCTGCTTAATTCTAAAACATAGTAATCAAAATTTTCGGTTGCTACTTGATAGGCAAAACTCTTACCAACATTTCCTCCTAAACCAACATTGTAACCTGCTTTTTTAAGCATGTGGTAAGTGAGTAGGGTAGTGGTTGTTTTTCCGTTACTACCAGTAATGCATATTTTTTTTGCGTTTGTATAACGTCCTGCGAATTCAATTTCAGAAATAACAGGAATGTTTTTTTCTTTTGCTTTTTTAATCAATTCCACTTTATCCGGAATACCCGGACTTTTAATAATTTCTGTTGCATTAAAAATTAAATCTTCAGTATGAATACCTTCTTCAAATTCAATGTTGTGTTTTTGTAATTCTGCTTTATAGTTATCTTGAATTAAACCTTTGTCGGATACGAAAACGCTAAAGCCCTTTGACTGTGCTAATATTGCACTGCCAACTCCGCTTTCGCCGCTACCTAATATCACAATTCGTTTATTCAATTTTATATTATCTTAATTTTAATGTTACAATTGTTAGTGCTGCTAACATGATTCCTATGATAAAAAAACGCATGACTATTTTTGATTCATGAAATCCTGATTTTTGATAATGATGGTGTAATGGCGCCATTTTAAATAAGCGATTTGCTTTGGCGAATTCTAGGCCGTGTTTATTGCGTTGGTATTTAAAATAAAATACTTGCATAATCACTGATAAATTTTCGATTAAGAATACACCACATAAAATTGGAATCAGTAGTTCTTTACGTATAGCAATAGATATGAGTTGTACCATAAAAAACCAACACATGCTCCAACAAAGGCCGCCATAAATACCACGAGTTCTCCAGTATTAGGTATATACATGATGTTTAAGTAATCAGCAAAAACAGTATTACCACTCACGTAAGCTAAAATTCCTAAGGTTGTTCCAATAATAGCGCTTGTTCCTGCGGCAAGTCCGTCAATACCATCAGTGATATTAGCGCCGTTAGATACAGCTGTAACAATTAAAATAACAATTGGTATAAAAATTAACCAACCATATTTTACAGCTTTATCCCCCATAAATGATAATACACTTACGTAATCAAACTCATTGTTTTTTACAAATGGAATGGTTGTTTTAATTGTTTTAATTGGAGTAGCGGAATATTTAGGTAATGCTAAATCTTTCTTTGCACTAATGGCTTCATCAAACGAATAAGCACTTTGTTGATTAGCTGTAACACGCTCTTTAATTACTACATCTGGGTGAAAATAAAATACAGCACCAACCAATAAACCAATGCCAATTTGTCCAACTACTTTAAATTTACCTTTTAAACCTTCTTTATTTTTCTTAAATACTTTAATGTAATCATCTAAGAAACCAATGCAACCTAACCATATAGTTGAGATTAACATTAAAACAATGTACACGTTATGTATTTTTGCAAATAATAAAGTTGGAATAATGATAGCCGCCAAAATAATTAAACCACCCATAGTTGGAGTTCCCGCTTTTTCATTTTGTCCGTCTAATCCTAATTCTCTAATGGTTTCGCCAATTTGTTTTTTGCGGATATAATTAATAATTCGCTTTCCAAATACCATGGAGATAATCAACGAGGATAACAATGCTAATGCCGCTCTAAAAGAGATGTATTGAAACACTCCTGCTCCAGGAAAGTTAGAGTGCTGATCTAGGTAGTGGAATAAATAATAAAACATATTATATTTCTAGTGTTTTAAAGTTTTCTTTTACAATTTCAAAATCATCAAATGGATGTTTCACACCTGCTATCTCTTGGTATTTTTCGTGACCTTTTCCTGCTATCAGAATAATGTCTCCTTCTTTTGCAAAAGCTACTGCTGTTCTTATCGCTTCTTTTCTATCGCTGATACGTAATGTTTTTTTCATTTCCACAGGGCTAATTCCTGCTTGCATCTGATTTAAAATATCTTCGGGATTTTCGCTGCGAGGATTATCGCTAGTTAAAATTATCTTGTTGCTATAGTCACAAGCAATTTCTGCCATGATAGGGCGTTTAGCCGCATCTCTATCTCCGCCGCAACCAACTAATGTAATCACTTGCTCATTTCCTGTTCTGATATCTTTAATCGTTTCTAAAACATTTTTTAAAGCATCGGGTGTGTGCGCATAATCAATGATTGCAACAATGCCATTTTTAGATTTAATGTATTGAAAACGGCCCTCTACTGAATTTAAATTGCTAAGCGTTGTTAATACTTGAACTCTGTCTTGTTTTAATAATAAAGCAATAGCGTAAACAACTAGTACGTTGTATGCATTAAAAGAGCCAATCAATTTTACCCATACTTCTTGGTTATCAATGCTTAATAATAAACCATTTAAATGATTTTCAATAACACGACACTTGAAGTCTGCTATTGATTTTAAACCATAAGAATACTTTTTAGCTTTTGTATTTTGTAACATTACAGAGCCATTTCGATCGTCTTTATTAGTTAAAGCAAAAGCATCGTCTTGTAAGTTATCAAAGAACATTTTTTTTGCTTTGATATATTCTTCAAACGTTTTGTGATAATCTAAATGATCGTGAGTGATGTTTGAAAATGCAGCTCCTGTAAATTTTAATCCTGTAATACGGTGTTGAACAATGGCATGTGAACTCACTTCCATAAATGCATATTGGCAACCCGCTTCAACCATTTTAGACAACAATTCATTTAATGCTAAAGCATCTGGAGTTGTATGAGTAGAAGGAATAATCGTTGTGTTGATTTTATTTTCTACAGTAGATAATAAACCAACACTGTATCCTAAACCTCTGAATAAATTAAATAATAAAGTAACTGTCGTTGTTTTGCCATTTGTTCCTGTAATACCAACTAGTTTTAATTTTTCAGATGGGTTGTCGTAAAAATTACAAGCAATATAACCTAAGGAAGCTGCAGAGTCTAATACTTTTACGTACGTAATATTTTCCTTTAACGTTTCTGGCAAATCTTCGCATACAATAGCCACTGCTCCACTTTCAATTGCTAATTCAATATAATGATGTCCGTCTGATGCTGTTCCTCTTGTGGCAACAAACAACGAATCTTTTTTTACCTTCCGAGAGTCAAAAGTCACAGATGAAATAGCTACGTTAGTAGACCCAATGATTTCATCTAATCGTGTTTTATATAATATGTCGCTTAATAATTTCACTTTTAACTAAGTATCAATGTTATTTTATCACCTTTATTAAATTTTTGTCCGGCATCAATGGATTGCTTTTTTACCGACCCCATTCCTACTAATTTCACATGAAAGCCTGAGTTCTCTAATAAAAAAAGTGCGTCCTTTGCAGACAAACCATTTAAGTTTGGTACAATTCCTTTTTTTAATTGGCTTTCTAAATTATTTGACTGCAACGATATATGCATAGAGTCGTTTACATTTCTAGAAACATAATCATCATCAGTAGCATTTGTTTTAGTTTTTAATTGTAATGCATTTGAGACAATTAGCATATCATTATTTTGCGATTTGATACTTGCAGGAGCGTTCGTTAATAAATTTTGTTTATTATTAATTGGCTCTAAAAAATCTAAACTATTTGAATATACTTTTTCAGCAATTTCTTTAAATACCGGACCAGCAACTAAGCCGCCGTAATAAATTCCGTTACTAGGAGAATTTATAATTACAATGCAAGTATAAAGCGGTTTATCAGCAGGAAAATAGCCTACAAATGAAGCTTGGTAATCACGATTTCCTGCATCACCATAAGCTGTTTTACTTGTTCCTTTTTTAAATCCTATTTTTGCAATTTGTGCCGTACCTGTTTTACCTCCAACTTTAAAGGCTGTGATGTTTAAGTTTTTTCCTGTTCCATTCTGCACAACTCCTTCTAACATTTGTTTTGCTTTTTTGATGGTAGATTTTTTTACAATTTGTTCTTCAATTATTTCAGTTTTAAATGTTTTTATAATAATACCATTGCGTTTGATTGTTTTTTCAAAACGTGGTCTCACCATTTTACCATCATTTGCAATTGTATTATATAAAGTCAGCGTTTGTAAAGGTGTAATAAGTGACTCGTAGCCGTAGCTCATTTGTGGGAGAGTTAATCCCGACCAATCATTACTTTTAGTTTCTTTAATTAATGGATTTGCTTCGCCAGGAATTGATATTCCTAACTTTTCATTTAAATGAAATGATTTTAGCTTATTTACGTATTGTTGCGGATTTTTAGAATAGTATTTTGTTATTGTTTTTGCAACAGCACAATTAGATGATACTTCGAAGGCCCTTTGCAAAGTAAGTATAGCTGATTCTGGCGCATGTGAATCTTTAATAGTTTTGTTGTAGTACGTTACTTCGCCGTTTCCAACATGTATCTTTTCCTCTAAGCTAACATCAAAATCATCCATCACCGCTAAATAGGATGCTAGTTTAAAAGTTGACCCTGGCTCGGTTGCAGAACCAATTGCATAATTTAAATTTTCGGAATAGCTATAAGAACTAGAATCTTTTCCGTTACGAGTTAAATTAGCAATAGCTTTTATTTCTCCAGTTTTTACTTCCATTAAAATAGCACACCCATGAGAGGCATTGTTTTTAAGGAGCGTTTTTAATAAAGCATTTTCTGCAACGTCTTGTATGTTGATGTCTATCGTCGTGTATAAATCACTTCCATCTTTTGGCTCTACTTCATTTTCATCATTAATAGGTCTCCAAACATCGCCTGCTATTTTTTGCATTAAGCGTCTTCCGCTCACTCCCATTAATAAAGTATCATAAGCGCCTTCTAAACCAACAGGTTTAACGCCTTCTCTCGACATGCCAATTGTTCTAGCTGCTAATAATTTAAATGGACGCTCGCGCTTGTTTGTTTGAAGTGTTACTAAACCACCTCGTTTTCCTTTTTTAAAAATTGGAAATGTTTTAAGTACCTTAAGGTCTTTGTACGGCACATTCCGTTTTAGCACTACATAACGGTCTCCGCTTTTGCGTGCATTTCGTAAAAGTTTAGTATATTGCTTAGCTGATTTGTCTTTAAATAAATCCGCTAACATAAATCCTAAAGAATCTATTTTACTTTCGAATAATTTTTTATCAATTGATGGTGCATTTATATCAACGGCTACCTCATAATATGGCAATGAAGTAGCTAATAAGTTTCCGTTAATATCAAAAATATTTCCTCTTACAGCTTGTATCTCTTGAATTTGAGTATTAAAAGCTTCAGCTTTCGCTTTCCATACAGCACCTTCTTTAAATTGAATAACACACATTTTATAAAAAATAGATAGTGCAAAAACACAAAGTAGTATGTACACTAAATACGTTTTTGATAATATGTCTTTTTTATTTTCCAATTATATTTTGTTTTTTGTTGTTTGAGTTTTGTTATTTGAATTTTAATTTTTCAAAAAACAAAAGGCAACTATTTTTTCTTTATACTATCTGTTTCAATTTTCATTGGGGCAACAACAGGTTCCTTTAATCCTAAAGGTTCAACAGCTTTTGCTACTTCACTTTGTTTACTCACAAACATCAAATCCGATTTTGAAGAAATGAATTCCGTTCGCAGTTCTTTTATTTGGTTCGTTACTTTATTCACTTCTCTAATTTTGTCATCAGCATAATAACCATTGGCGATGTATAGGATTGCTAAAAGACCTAAAAACATTACAAATGGCACATGTTGCACTGCTCTATCATCACTTAAAAATGCACCACCAAATATTTTTGAAAGTCCTTTTGCTAATACACCTTTTTTTACGGGCTTAGTTGTTTTAGTTTTCACTTGTGGCTCTTCTTGTTTCACAAGTTCTTCTAACTCTTCAAGCTCTTCTGTTTCAGGTATGTTTCTAAATTTATTGGCCACTTTTTATTTTGTTATTTGTTATTGGAGATTTGTTGTTGGATAATTTTCCTCAAACAAGTTTCTTCAAACAACTTGAAAACTATAGTTTAATTGCTATTCTCAATTTTGCACTTCTAGCTCTTGAATTAATTTCAATTTCCTCTTCACCAGGAACTATTGGTTTAGAAGTAGTGGACTTAAAATATTTAGTTATTTTTCCAAATACAAGATCTTTTTCTTCTTTACCATCAATATTTCCTGTTTTAATTAAATTTTTTACTAATCTATCTTCTAAACTATGGTAACTCATTACTACTAATCTGCTATTAGGCTTTAAAAGATTGGTGCATTGAGTTAAACATTCTTTTAAAACTTCCACCTCCTGATTTACTTCAATACGAATAGCTTGATATACTTTTGCTAGATATCGACTCTCTTCAAATTTTGGTGTACAGGGTTTTATGACTACTTTAAATTGATCTGTTGTTTCTATACTTCCGCTTACCCTTGCTTCAAAAATTATATTAGCCAATCTAAAAGCGTTATCAACTTCGCCATATTCTCTAAACATAGATGTGAGTTTTTTTACATCGTATGTATTCAGTACTTTTTTTGCTGTCAAATCAGATTTTTGATTCATTCGCATATCAAGTTCTGCATCAAAACGAATCGAAAATCCACGGTCACCTTTATCAAATTGATGAGAAGAAACCCCTAAATCGCCTAAAATACCATCAACTTGAGTAATGCCGTATAATTTTAGATAGTTAGAAATATATCTGAAATTATGTGGAATAAAAGTGAGGCGTTTATCATCAGGAATATTTGCTTTAGCATCTTCATCTTGATCAAACGCAAATAATTTTCCTTTTGCCGAAAGATGTTTTAAAATTTCTTTTGAATGTCCACCTCCGCCAAAAGTCAAATCCACATATACACCATCAGGATTTATATTAAGTCCAGCAATGCAAGGTTGTAAAAGAACGGGGATATGATAAGGGTTACTCATCGTCTCCATCATTAAAATTTAAGTTACCTAAAACGTCTTCAGCTAATTTTTCAATATCCATATCTTGAGATAAGAACTGGTCATATAATTTTTTATCCCAAATTTCAATC
This sequence comes from Bacteroidia bacterium, assembly GCA_044357775.1. Lineage (GTDB taxonomy): Bacteria > Bacteroidota > Bacteroidia > B-17B0 > Aurantibacillaceae > UBA4416. Next base: position 14,664 of record JBIKOX010000010.1, read on the forward strand.
ACGTTGTTACTTCCTAAAACTTTTATGTCGGTTGAAATATCTGCATACTCTACTAATGGTTTTGGAAGTAAAACACGCCCAGTATTATCCGCATCTGCTGCCGTTGCTCCGCCAGAAAATTTTCTAACGAATACATCATTTGCTTTTATTAAACGGTTAAGCTTACTTAATTTTTTATTTAATTTATTCCATTCAGCAATAGGATAAAGCACTAAACACTTTTGGTGAAGATTTCTATTAATTACAAAGCCCTTGTCAAAGACATCTTCTAATTGCTTCCTGAGGTTAACAGGAAACATGAAACGCCCTTTCGCATCTACTTTACAATCAAATTCTCCTATAAGGCTTGTCATTATTGGCTTTGGTTTGAATTACGTCAAAAATAAATAAAATTTTACCACTTTCTACCACTTTTTGCCATTATTTACCACTTTTGTTGATAAATTGAATTTTGTTAATAGTTATCTAACGAAATATTTTGTAATGCAGTTTTTGTCAAAATTCTATTAAGTATTGATTTTATTGAGTTTTTGGATGATTAGTAAACATCATTCAATCTTGAGAAATATAAAATTTGATGGTGGAGTTGTTAACAATTATTTTATCTTTGTGTCAAGGAACTATGGAATACAAGAAATTTATTGATATAGAAAAAATACTAAAGGAAAAGGCTTATAATCTATATAAGTGGCTCCCCCGTTTTGCTATAAATTGGTTAAAAAAGAAGCTTCATGAGGATGATATCAACGATGCCATGGAGCATCTAAAGGATGATCAAGGTTTGGAGTTTAATAGAAAAGGTTTACTAAGATTAGGTGCAAAAGTCGAATCTATTAACGCCCATTTAGTTCCAAAAACGGGAAGTATTGTAATTGTTTCTAATCATCCTTTGGGCGGATTGGATGGAATGGCTTTGATTAAATCAGTTGGAGACATTAGGCCAGATGTACATTTTTTAGTGAATGATGTTTTAAAAAATATAAAAAATTACGGTGATATATATGTTGCGGTTAATAAATTAGGAGCCACATCAGCAAAATACCTTCGGGTAATTGAAGAGGTTTTTAGAACAGAATCTGCCTTATTATTGTTTCCTGCCGGATTGGTTTCTCGTAAGCACGATGGTGTGGTTAGAGATTTAGTATGGAAAAAAACGTTTGTAACCCAGGCTATTGATCACAAGCGAATGATTCAACCAACCTTTATTGAAGGGGAAAATTCTAAATTCTTTTATAATTTTGCTCTTTGGCGAAAACGATTAGGTATAAAAGCTAATATTGAAATGTTATTTTTACCTGATGAAATGTTTAAGGCAAGAAAAGAAACGATTAAAATACACTTTAGTAAACCTTTTGATTCTGCTTTATTAGATGCTAGTAAAACTCATAAACAGTGGTCGGAATTGATTTATCAGTATATATATTCCCCTGATTTTATGAAAGGAATTCCTTTTGAAGAGTACATGAAAGGAAAATAAAAGTTTTTTGAGATTTGTTTTTTGTTTTAGGAAGCAAAGTAATAAGGTATCTAATTATAAATTAATTTAAAAAGAATAATATAAAATAACCAACAACTCATTTCAAACAACAAAATATTTATGGTTAATATAAGGGTAGGATTTGGTTACGATGTTCATCCACTAGGAGAAGGACGCGAATTATGGTTGGGTGGAATAAAATTAGAATTTGACAAAGGTTGCGTTGGACATAGTGATGCGGATGTCTTGCTACATGCTATATGCGATGCGCTTTTAGGAGCCGCTAATTTGCGAGATATTGGCTTTCATTTTCCAAATAATAATCCGAAATATAAAGGTACAGATAGTAAATTGTTATTGAAAGAAGTGGTTGCTTTATTAAGTGAAAAAGGTTATGGTATTGGAAATGTAGATGCAACTTTGAGTTTAGAGGCTCCAATGGTAAATCCGCACATTTCAGCAATGCAAAACGTATTGGCACCAATTATGAATATCACATCAAACGACGTCTCGATAAAAGCAACTACTAACGAACGATTAGGTTATATTGGTAGAGGAGAAGGAGTGAATGCTTATGCTGTTGCGTTAATTTATAAAAAGTAATAAAGATATAATTATCAAGATTAAAGATATAGTTTAAGTTACAATAAATCTTTAATCTTGTGTTTTTTAATCTTGATTCTAAATATTTCTTTCCTGACACAATTCTACCAAAACACCATTGGTGCTTTTAGGGTGTAGAAAGAAAATCAATTTATTGTCAGCGCCCTGTTTTGGTTCTTTATTTACTATCTCAAAACCTTCCGCTTTTAAACGATCCATTTCTTGGTAAATATCATCTACTTCATAAGCAATATGGTGTATTCCTTCTCCTTTTTTATCTATAAATTTAGCAATGGCACTATCTGGATTAGTTGCTTCTAAAAGCTCAATTTTTGTTTCACCTAATTGAAAAAAGGAAGTACTTACCCCTTCGCTTTCAACAGATTCAACCTTATAGTAATCTTTTCCGAATAATTTTTTAAATAAATCGTTTGAGTTACTTAGGCTTTTTACAGCAATGCCAATGTGTTCAATTTTCTTAATCATTTTTTTTAAGTTTAAATGATAATAAATAGCCTAAATAACAAGCACTAAAATAGCAACATACGCTAGAGAATATAAACCAAACTGGGTGTTTAAACATCGCTAAATTTATAACGCCTAAAATACCAATTATAGTAGCTAAAATTAGGATTAATAGCCGTTTTTTTTCTTTAGCTATAATGCTAGTAACAAGTCCTCCAGCAAAACTTCCAAAAAATGCTGATGATAGTAAATATAAAATTACCCATGTTGGCATTTGGTCAACAAAAGCCTGCATAATAGCAGGTTCCATAATGTTTGCTGGTGGTGGGTAAAGAGTTTGACCGAAGATTTCAATACTTAACATAACAACACATGTAGCAAAAAAGCCAACTATTAAAGCTAAAATTTTATTTATCATAATTTAATTTTAGTAAAAATAACTGATTTTTAGCAATTTGCTCAAAACTAATTAAATCGTATATTTGTATCCTAAATTTATAACAATGACACAAGCATTAATCTTAGGTATGTTAGGCGGACTTGGAGCTCCAGAAATCATCATTATTTTAGTAATCGTTTTATTATTATTCGGAGGTAAAAAAATCCCTGAATTAATGAAAGGATTAGGAAGAGGAATGAAAGAATTCAAGGATGCAAAAGATGGCGCTTCTGAATCAACTGATATAGAAAAAAAATAAAATTTATTGGTAACATTTTAAAAGCGTCATTCTGTTCGATTGACGCTTTTATTATTTAATAGACAAACTGTGTACACATTTACAACTATCAAAAATCTTCAAACTGATTTAACCTCAGGTAAAGTTACCTGTGTTCAATTACTGGAAGAATCAATTAAAACTATTGAAACTAAAAAACATTTAAATGCTTTTTTAGAAGTTTTTAATGAAACTGCTTTAGCTCAGGCAAAATTAGTTGACGAAAAAATTGCGACAAAATCTGCAGGTAAATTAGCAGGTGTAGTTATCGGATTAAAAGATAATATCTGTTATAAAGGTCATAAAGTTTCTTGTTCCTCAAAAATATTAGAAGGCTTTGAATCTTTGTATTCGTCTACTGTGGTTGAGCGTTTATTAGCTGAAGATGCCATCATCATTGGTCGTTTAAACTGCGATGAATTTGCCATGGGAAGTAGTAACGAAAATTCTGCCTTTGGAAAAGTATTAAATCCATTAAATGAAAAAACTGTTCCTGGCGGTTCGTCTGGTGGCTCTGCTGTTGCTGTTGCTGCTAACTTATGTCACGCAACTTTAGGTTCTGATACGGGTGGCTCCATTCGTCAGCCTGCATCATTTACAGGAACAGTGGGATTAAAACCTACTTACGGAAGAATTTCTCGTTGGGGATTAATAGCCTATGCTTCTTCGTTTGATCAAATTGGGCCTATTACAAAAACAGTGGAAGATGCTGCTTTGTTATTAGAAATTATGGCTGGCACAGATGAGTATGATACTACATCGTCTCAAAAAGCAGTTGGACATTATGTAAATGATTTAACAGAAAACAAAAAGTATAAAATTGCTTATTTAAAAGAATGTGTTGAAGCTAATGGTTTAGATGCTGAGGTTAAAAAACAAACCCTGGGCACTTTAGATAAATTGAAAAATGATGGTCATACAGTTACGGCTGTTGATTTTCCGTATTTAGATTTTTTAGTGCCAACTTATTATGTTTTAACTACTGCCGAAGCTTCTTCTAATTTATCGCGTTTTGATGGCGTGCACTTTGGTTATAGAAGTCCTAATGCAACTGATTTAGAAAGTACATACAAAAAATCACGCAGCGAAGGTTTTGGTAAGGAAGTGAAGCGCCGTATTATGCTTGGGACTTTTGTTTTAAGCGCAGGATATTATGATGCTTACTACAGTAAAGCTCAAAAAGTTAGAAATAAAATTCGTCAAAAAACGCGTGAAATTTTAGCTGAACATGATTTTATTATAACACCTTCAACACCTGGTGCAGCTTTTGAATTTGGAAAAAATAGCGAAGATCCCATCAAAATGTATTTAGAAGATATTTTTACGGTACAAGCAAACATTGTTGGATGCCCTGCTATTTCTGTGCCTAACGGTATACATTCCAATGGCTTGCCAATTGGATTACAAATTATGGGACGTGATTTTGAAGAAGGGAATTTGTTGAATTTAGCCAAACAGATTTAAATTGTTTAATAAAAAATACACACTTAAAAAATGGAACTTGTCAGTTCGAGCGAAGTCGAGAACTTTACATTCGCATCTCGACTACGCTCGATGTGACAGAAAATTCTTTATTTATTTAATTTTTTTCCTTGGTATTCTTCTTCAAAATTGTGCGCCAACACGATTTGTAAAACCCTTAGCTAAAAACCAAAATGCCATTTCTGCTAATTTAGGAGGGCCATTAATTCATTTTGGAAAAGCAGTCACTCCAATTCCTTTTACATCATTGATGTATGGACGAGGAATAACCAATTCAACTACTGCATTCGCTTCTGTTCATACTACGGCTTTGTTGTTTGGTAATTTTCAAACAGATTTAGGAGTTTGTCAGCGCCTTTATAAACATGATAGTTTAAAATTCGGCATGACAATTAATCCTGCTTTAAATATGATATATGATAAATGGAATAAAAATTTTAGAGCTTGGCCACAGTTGGATGTAAATATCTATAAAGATATTTTAAAGGACAAAGCATTTGTATATATAGGTTTAACAAATTGGTTTGAATTGTCTTCAAAAAAAGCACACGGTGAAGTTCAAAAAAATCACGCACTAATTAATCCGCATATTGGAATGACTTATAATACCAAAAAGTGGGGTTATACTTTAGAATGTAAATTTTTACAAATGAATAAAAAAAATATTCCAAATATTGTTGACTATGTTGGCATTCAGCAAAGAGGTGCCATTGGTATCTATTTAAATTTTACTAGAAGATTTTAAATAATGATTTTTTTTATAAAAAATACACATCATCAAAATAGTCATGCTGACTGTCAGTTCGAGCGAAGTCGAGAAGCAGCAACTCAAAAGACCCTGAATTGTAAAATCGTCGTAGCCAAAAGAGTTCAGGGTGACATTAAAGTCATTATGTTTTTTGTCTTGTTATTATTTTCATCTTGTTTAAGACTAGATGATAACTTCTATAATTTAGAAGATAAAATCACTGAATATAAATTAGATAATTACACCGGTGAACAAGATTTTATTTTGGATAATTCGTATCACATTGCAGATAGTTTAATTCATCATTTTACACTTTCATCTAAAGGTCCACAAGATAATAATGCAACAACTATTCATGCCATATACATTGGTAGTATTGCTAAAATACAAACTGATACCGTTATTATGTATTGTCATGGTAATAAATGGCACATGGATTTTTATTGGCAGCGTGCAAAATTATTAGCACATACTTCGGGCAAAAATAAATACGGAGTGTTGATGATTGATTATAGAGGTTACGGTTTAAGCGAAGGAAAACCTACTGAAGATGGTTTGTATGCTGATGTGGACGCCGCTTTGCAGTGGTTAAAATTAAAAGGTTTAACTAATAATCGGTTAATGATTTATGGTTTTAGTATGGGTTCTGCGCCATCTTGCGAATTGACCAATAAACCAAGAAGTATGACACCTTCAAAATTAATTTTAGAAGCACCTTTTGCATCGGCAGATGTAATGGCTAATGATGCAAGCGGATTAAATATGCCAGGCTCATTTTTTTCGAATTTAAAAATTGATAATGCCGAAGAAATTAAAACAATAAGTCAGCCATTTTGTTGGATTCATGGAACTAACGATAATTTCTTAAATATCAATACACATGGTGAGGTTGTATTTAAAAACTACCATGGTATTTATCAAGAAGCTCACAGAATTTCAGGAGCCGATCATGGCGAAATACCAGAAAAAATGGGCTTTACCAATTATGTAAATACATTAAGTAACTTTATAAGAAAATAATAATGCCAATAACAATTGATAGCGTTATAGACGCCCTAAAATATGTAGATGATCCGGATCTTAAAAAAGATTTAGTAACTCTTGGAATGATTAAAGATGTAGTAGTAGATGGAAAAAATGTGGCTTTTACAGTTGTATTAACTACGCCTGCTTGTCCAATGAAAGACATGATACACAATGCCTGTATTAACGCCATAAAACATTATGTGGATAAAGACGCTGTTGTAAATGTAAACATGACGGCAAACGTTACCTCTACCAGAGATAAAGATATGGGAACGCTTTCGCAAGTAAAAAATATTATTGCGGTTGCTTCTGGTAAAGGGGGTGTTGGTAAATCAACCATTTCGGCAAACTTAGCAGTAGCTTTAGCAAAACAAGGCGCTAAGGTGGGCTTAGTAGATGCAGATATTTATGGTCCATCTCAAACTATTATGTTTGATGTGCAAAATGATATGCCTGGCAAATGCGAATATGAAGGGAAACCTAAAATGAAACCGGTTGAAAGTTACGGCGTAAAATTAAACTCGGTTGGTTTTTTAGCAGGTCCTGACCAAGTCATTGCATTACGCGGACCAATGGCATCAAAAGCATTAACACAATTATTTACAGATACTGCCTGGGGCGAATTAGATTATTTTATTGTGGATTTACCTCCCGGAACAGGCGATATTCAAATTACATTATGTAGCACTATTCCTATTACTGCGGCGGTTATTGTAAGTACACCGCAAGCAGTTGCTTTAGCGGATGCTCGCAAAGGAATTGCCTTATTTAAATTACCAGCTTTAAATGTACCAGTTTTAGGTATCGTTGAAAATATGGCTTATTTTACGCCAGCAGAATTGCCAGAGAATAAATATTATATTTTTGGTAAAGACGGTGCAAAAAATTTGGCAGAAGAAATGAATTTACCTTTATTAGGACAAATACCTTTAGTTCAAAGTATACGTGAAGCGGGTGATGCTGGTCGTCCGGCAGTATTACAAGAAACTACACCACAAGCTTTAGCTTTTAGAGAAATGGCTCAAAACATAGCGCAACAAATTGCTATTTTAAATGCTAATAAGGTAAAGGAGAAAGCTATTTCTGTTTAAATTGAATGACTAAAAGTACAGTGTTGGATGTTTTTTTGTAACTTAGTAATATGAATAAAAAAGAAACTGGGCTTAGTTTTGTTATTGATAAGTTGACAAATAGCATAGAAAATGTTATATCAGGCGATAGTTTTGCTACTGAAGTTTCTATTATTACACCAAGTGATTTAAAGAAAATTACAAAAAAGGAAGGTTGGGATTTTAGTTGGAAAGAAGAATATAAAAATCCTATAAAGGAACTGTATAAGTTGACCATAGTCAGCAGCCCTGCTGTTATACAAGGTGTAATCAGTATCGAGATTAAATCAGATCATGTTTACATGCACCTAATTGAAAGTGCTCCATTTAATAAAGGGAAAACTAAAATATATTCAGGCGTTGCTGGAAACTTAGTTGCTTTTGCTTGTAAGCTATCATTCCAAAGAGGTTTTGAAGGAAATATTTCTTTTTTATCCAAGAGTCAATTAATAGAACATTACGAAAAAACCCTTCAAGCAAAACATTTTGGTGGAAGAGTGATGATTATTGAAAATATAGCAGCCTTAAGATTGATTAATAAATATTTTAAAAATGAGTAAATGAAAACTAAAAAAAATGAATTAAATGTAGATGTAATAGGAGGACTTGGCGAATTATCGCTTGAAGAAGAGAATGCATTAAACGATTATTTTGCAAAGAAAAAGTTAAAAACAAACTTAAATAAAAAGCAAACTAATAAACCTTCTTCAAAAGTTGCTGCATAATATTGCGTTAATAATATAGCCTTAGCTTTTAGAGAAATGGCTCAAAACATAGCACAACAAATTGCTATTTTAAATGCTAATAAGGTAAAGGAGAAAGTAGGTACAGCTTAGTTTAAAACAAATTCAACTTCTGCAACAATTCTGCACGGCTATTTTCGCTTACGGGAATTACTTTACCATTTACTAAAACCTCTTTTGGATTTACTTTTTCAATATGTTTAAGGTTCACTAAAAAGGAACGGTGCGTTCTAAAGAAATGAAATAAGGATAATTTTTCTTCAACCACTTTTAAGGTGTAACTTAAAATGTATTTGGTTTGTTTGGTATAAATAATACTGTAATTATCGCAAGCTTCGGCATATAATACATCGGCGTAATTTACTTTTACCAAACTGTGTTTGTCTTTAATAAAAAAGTGATCGTTCACTAAAAACGAATCTGAGAAGGACACTTGTGTATTTTCTTTTTGTAAATTATAACTATGCCAAGCTAAATTTATTTGGGTTTGTATATCGCCAGCTTTAAATGGTTTTACAATAAAGCCAAATGGATTAGTCAATTTTACGCGTTCTAATGTTTTGGCATCCGTATTTGATGAAATAAAAATAAATGGTTTTTTGTAATGTTGATTGATGTAATGCGCGATGTCAATCCCATCTGGCCCATCTCCTAAATTAATATCTAATAAAATTAAATCTGGATTTTCTTTTTGCAATAGTTCTTTGGCATCGCTAAAGTTATCGGCAATGCCAGCACTTTTAAAACCTGCATCTAATACATATTGTTCAATATGGTCAGCAATTAATGGTTCGTCTTCTACGATGGCTATTTTTAAATTAGATGTCATATAACTTAAAGCTATTAATTTTTAATTGTATGCTCGTGCCTTTATTAGAAGTATCTTCTATGATTTCAGCACGTAATTTACGTGATAAGGATTTAATTAATTTAGTGCCAAACGAAGTGCCTGATTCATTTACTGCTGCTTGTTTTCCTACTCCATTATCAGTCACTATTAATACAAGAGCGTCTTGTTGTTTATTGAGAGTGATGGTAATCTCTGGTTTTTCAATGGATAAAAAAGCATATTTGCAGGAATTGGTAATTAGCTCGGCTGTAATTAAACCAATGGGAATAGCAGATTCTAAATCCATATTTAGGTCATCTACTTTGCATGTTAACTGAATTGGTGTGGTTGTAACAGACGAGGAAAAGTTCTTTAAAATATCAATGGCTAACTCTTGTAAGTAAGTGTTAATTTTTATTCCTCTGATATTATCAGATTGATATAATCGTCGATGAATCAGTGAAATGGCATTAATGCGACTTAAACTATCTTCTATTACTTGCATCGATTTTTCATCAGTTAAATCTCTTGCTTGTAAATCTAATATAGAAGACACCATTTGTAAATTGTTTTTGACGCGATGGTGAATTTCGCTCATCATTACTTCTTTTTGTTCTAAATTCGCCTGTATGGCGGTGTTTTTTTGCTCTAGTAAACTATTTACTTTTTGTTTATTTCTAACAACTATCATTGTAAATACTAAAGAAATTAAAATCACAATGATGAGGACGATAAATAGTAAACGTTGTTTTGTATTTGTTTCATCGTCAATTTTTTTCTGTAATTCAATTTCTTTTACCTTTTGTTGGTTTTTCTCCACATCAAATTTAGCCTGCATTTCAGCAATAGCAGCGTTCTTATCTTGATTAAATAATGTGTCTTTTAATGAAGCGTAATTTTGAAAACTGGCATAAGCATTTTTGTAATCACCCATCGAAAATAAAATATCGGCCATGGTTTCGTGACAAAATAATTCTCTTTCAACAGAACCTACTTCTTTACTAATAGCAATACTTTTTTCGGAATAAGTTTTGGCGATTTCATATTCTTTTAATTCTTTATAGCAGGTTGCTAACGAATTGTAATTGGTAATTAAATGGTATTTGTTATTTGATTTTAAAGAATATTGTTCCGCTAGTTTATAATAGCTAATAGCTTTATTATACTCTTTTTTTGCGTAATATATTTTTGCTAAGGAGTTGTAGGCAGGTCCAAATCCTGGTTCGTAATTTATTTCTTGATAAATTTTTAGTGCTTCGTTGTAGTTGATTTCTGCCAAATCCATTTTTTTGACATAGGTGTATGAAACGCCTTGGTTAATATAAACACCCGCTAAATCTTTTTTATTGGTGGTTTTTTTATAAAGTTCAATCGATTTATCATAGTATTTTAAAGCATTGTCGTATTGGTATTGCAGGTAATAAGCAATTCCCATTTGAGAATAACAATGCGCTAGTTCATTAACGTCTTTTAAGTCTTCAAATAATTTGATGGCTTCAATAAATTGTTTGATGGCAATATCTGATTTGCCATTTACATAGTTACAGATGGCTAGGTTTTTGGTGGCGGCCGCAATGCCTCTTTTAAAATTTGCTTGTTGTGCCAAATTTAAGGCTTCTTGAGCTAAATAGCTGGAGCTATCTACATCCACTTTGCTTAAATTTTCTGAACGCTTATTTAGCGAATTAATTCTAACCGTATCAGTTTGTGATAAGACCTGTTGGGTTATAAAAATGAAGAAGAAAAAGATTAGTTTGTTCATAGCCGCATTAAAAATACACTCATTTACTCAAAAACGGAAGGTCTTCACCCTATTTTTTTTACGTTCCTAAGTTAATAGCGCAATTTTGTAAAAAACATATTATTATGAAACATATATTTTTACTTGTAGGCTTATTTTTCTTGAGTAACCTAGTTAAAGCACAAAGCGCTCAGTATCAATGGGGATTTAAAGTTGGTAATAGTTCAACTTTAGGAGAAAGACCAGCAAAAATTACCGTGGATTCAAATGGAGACATTTACACCGCTGGTTACTACCAGGATGTGGCTGATTTTAATCCAAATGGGGTCGCAACTAACTTAAGTGGAATTTCAACTGAATGTTACGTTGCAAAATATAACTCAGCTGGGGTTTTAGTGTGGGCAAAAAATATTGGGATGGCTAATTTGCAAGAAGGGACTGGTTTAACGGTGCAAAATAATCAATTGATATTAGTTGGTAATTATGGTAACGGTGGTGGAATTGATTTAGATCCAGGGCCAGGCACAGTATTAACGCCAACGGTTAATAATAATGGAATGTTTATCAGTAAATTTGATTTAAACGGAAATTTTATCTGGGGTAATGGATTTGCCTGTTTTAGTAAACCAGTGATTAAAGGTGTGAAAATAGATAATGCGAATAACATTATCGTATGCGGTAATTTTCAATACACCATTGACTTTGATCCAAGTCCAAGTTCAGCATCATTAACTGCAACTGGTTTCGATGGCTTTATGGCAAAATACGATAATAATGGAAGTTATGTGTGGTCAATGAAGATAGGAACAACGGATAATGATTTTGTTAATGATTTATGTGTTGATGGTAACAATAATATTTATTGTACAGGCTCATATATGGGACCAGTGAATTTTAATCCATTAGGCACTACAACTAATTTGACATCAAATGTTGGAGTAGCAAATGCTTTTGTTGCTAAATATGGCTATAACGGAGTATTAAAATGGGCTAATGCAATTGGTTCGACTTCTACAGATATGGGACGTTCTATAAAATTAGATAAATTAGGAAACATAGTATATGCTGGTATTTTTGGTGGCACAGTTGACTTTGATGCAGGGGTTGGAGTAACGTCGTTATTTGCAAATACGGCAAGTAGAGGGGTATTTATATCAAAAATCGATACAGCTAATAACTTTGTTTGGGCAAAAGATTTTGGAGGAGCAACAACGGACGATATTTTTGAAATTGCTATCGATTCTTCCAATCAAATTATAGCAACTGGTATTATGGATCCTTTTATGAATTTTAACCCTAGTGGCACATATAGCCCAGGAGGAAAAGGAAGTTTAGATGCTTATATTGCTAAGTATTCACAATTAGGTGCATTAGTATGGGCTTATCCTATCGGGGGAAGTGCAACTGATTGGGGCATATCGTTAAATGTTAATCAAACAGATAATACAATTTACACAACAGGTTATTTTAATTCTACCAATTTAGATTTAAATATTTCTTCGACAGCAAATACCACAATTACTACTAATGGAGGAGAAGATATTTATATAGCTAAATATAGTCAATGTGATATTGTTTCACCTCCTGTAAATATAACACCTACAGTCAACTTGACAATGTGCGAAGGTTTAACAACTACTTTAACGGCTTCTGCATCTGGGACGATAAATTGGTATTACTCATCTACTCCTTTAGGCACGGGTAATTCAATTACTACATTCTCAATTTCAGGTCCAGGAACTTATACATGGACAGCAGATAATACAACTAGTTGTGGAACATCAGTTAAAACGCCTTTTGTTGTTGAGGTAATTGCAAAACCAAATATTACGTTTTCTGCACCAGGATACACAGCGTGTGTTGGACAAGGAGTGAGTATAAGTGCAAGCGGTGCAAATACATATACGTGGTCGCCAGGAGGTGCGAATACACCATCAGTTGTTATCACACCGACGGTTGCGGGCTCAATACCAGTTATTGCAGCCGGTACAAACTCTTCAGGATGTGTTGATACGAAAACAGTTTACGTAAGTGTTCAATCACCAGCTATTTATACTTTACAAACTACAACAAGCAATAGTATATGCTTAGGCCAAAATGTTGCTTTAAACGTTATAGGTGGCGCATACACATACACTTGGAGTACGGGCGCTAATACCGCATCTATCAATGCTACACCAACTGTAAATACAACTTATTCTGTTATCGTTTCTAATGGAACTGGTTGTTTAAAAACTAGCAGTGTTAACATTGCTGTAAATACAGCATCAGTTGCTATTACTGGAAATACATTAGCCTGTGCAAATGCAACAACTGCATTAACTGCCTCAGGTGCTAATACCTATACTTGGAGTACTGGTGCAACAAGTTCATCTATTTCTGTATCACCAATTGCAACGTCTGTATATAGTGTTACAGCAACAAGCGTTAGTGGATGCACTGCGACAGCTGTAAAAACTATTTCAGCGAATCCAATTCCGTTTATTAATGTGGTTTCATCAAATCCATCTCTTTGTAATGGAACAGCGGCTACGTTAACCGCTTCTGGTGCAAATACCTATACGTGGAACACATCTGCAACAACAAGTACAATTGCTATTTCACCATCAGTAAATGTAACTTATTCAGTACAAGGAAGTAATTTATTTGGTTGTGTAAACTCAACGGTAATGACTCAATCTGTAATTCCTTCGCCAACGATTTCAGTAAATAGTGGAGCAGTTTGTGCTGGCCAGTCTTTTACAATGATTCCAGGTGGGGCAAGTACTTACTCGTATAGCTCTGGGAGCAACGTTGTAACACCAATAGTTAATGCTAATTATACCGTTACCGGAATAGGAGCAAATGGCTGCGCAAGTTCTAATGCTGCTATAAGTTCAGTGACTGTAAATTTATTGCCAACCATAAGTGTATTAAGTGGAGCTATTTGTTCTGGTCAATCATTTACTATGAATCCGAGTGGTGCAAGCACATATACGTATAGCAGTGGTAGTGCAGTTGTATCACCAACTACTAATACAAATTATACAATAACAGGAACAAGTGCAGAAGGATGTTTAGGTGCAGTGAATACGATTTGTTCAGTTCAGTTATATGCTTTACCAAATATTGTGACTGCTACAAGTAATACATTATTATGTTCAGGGCAAACCGCAACTTTAATAGCTACAGGAGCAAACTCATATACTTGGAGTACCACTAATAACGGAAATAGTATTGCTGTATCTCCAACTGTTACATCTTCATATTCTGTATCTGGCACTGATGTTAATGGATGTTCGAATTTGAGTGTAATTACTCAATCAGTTTCTTTATGCACAGGAATAGCTCAGTTAGCAAGGGACTCATTCGTTTCTATTTATCCTAATCCATTTACGGATGTAATTACTATTAAAAATATTTTTAAGAACTCTACTATTGTGATTGTTGATGTTTTAGGTAAAGTAGTTTTCGAAAAACAAATTGTATCTTCAGAAACAAGCATTGATTTAAGCGAATTAAAAACTGGTTTTTATCAATTAATGGTGAATGGAGAAAGTAATTCTTATACTCAAAAAATAATTAAACAATAAATAGAAAATATGATCAAGAAAATTATTCTATTGCTATCGATTATCTCGGCAGGTGTATTTAGTGAGATTAAGTCACAAACAATTCCCACTTATCCTAGTGTGGATGATGCTTTGGCGAAAGCTAAAAGTTCTGATTTTTTGAGAGGGCTTTTGAAATTAGATTATAATGCTGATGTTACAAAATGCACATTCTCTAAGAAGTACTATAGTAATACCGAAGAGAAAGAAGTAGATGCTTATTTTGGAAAATACACTAGCGACAGATGCGCTGAACTTTTTCCAATTTCAATGCCCTATGATAGATGTATAACCTATATAACAGTTACAACATCAAAAGATGCTAATGGCACTGTTTATCAAGTGCCAGTTGGCGTGAAGTATTCTCGTTTAAAAAATGATGTGTTAACCAACCAATGGGAATATTATAATGTGGAGTTGGGAAGTC
>JBIKOX010000266.1:0-3106 GCA_044357775.1 Bacteroidia bacterium
ATTTGATGAAGTCATTAGTGGTTTTAGAATTTGTTTTTGTGGCGCCGCAGGATACTACTCAATTAAACCAGACATCATTACTTATGGTAAAATTATTGGAGGTGGCTTTCCGGTGGGAGCTTATGGGGCAAGTAAAGAAATCATGTCGTCTATTTCTCCCGAAGGTAACGTTTACCAAGCTGGTACTTTGAGCGGAAATCCAGTAGCTATGGCAGCGGGGATTGCTCAATTAACAGAATGTTTAAAGCCTAATTTTTACAATGATTTAGAAGCTAAAACTCAAAAATTAATTGCAGGCTTGTCAAAAAACAAAAAACACAATTTTCAAGTATTTAGTGTTGGCTCCATTTTTTGGCTAGCATTTACCGACAAAAAATCAATCAGATGTGCTGAAGATATTGACGCCGATAGCATGAAACATTTTAAGGTATTGTATCATGCATTACTTGAGAATGGCATTTACAGCGGGCCTTCAGGCTACGAAGTAGGATTTATGAGTGAAGCCCATACACAGGAAGATATTGATAAAACAATTTTAGCTTTTGAAATTGCTTTTGAGAAGTTGTAGTAAACTTTTTAAAACACATAGTCACCTAGGAATTCTATCTATGTGACTATGTGTTTAATTCTTCTATTTCAGAATCGGCAAAATTAAATTTGATGCATTGCTCGCATCATGAAACAATTTAATTTCTGATTTTATAAAATCTTTATCCTCGCAATGATAAATATCTACAAACTGTTGAGGATTTCTATCTGCTAAAGGAAACCATGAACTTTGAACTTGTATCATTAAACGATGCCCTTTTTTAAAGGTGTGTGCCACATCTGGTAATTCAAATTTAACCGTTGTCATTTTATTCGGTTCAAAAGCTTCTGGCTTTTCAAAACTGTTTCTATATCGTCCGCGCATTATCTCTCCTCTTACTAGCATTTCATATCCATCCATTAAATAGTCACTACCATTTCCTTTTCCATCAACTAAGGTGTCGTAAGTAAACCCATCTGGAAATACATCAATCACTTTCACTACAAAATCAGCGTCAGTGGTTGAGATAGCGACTTTTAAATCAGCAATGATTGTTCCTGCTAAAGTTAAATCCTTTTCTAGTGCATCAGTTTTAAATGTAATCACATCCGTTCTTCTGCTTGCAAAACGCTGGTCATCGGTCATGTACTCTCTTGTTCTTCCATCTAATACATCTTCGGTATATGGCA
The DNA here is from genome assembly GCA_044357775.1 of Bacteroidia bacterium. Lineage (GTDB taxonomy): Bacteria > Bacteroidota > Bacteroidia > B-17B0 > Aurantibacillaceae > UBA4416. The sequence continues at coordinate 1,219 of JBIKOX010000266.1, forward strand.
CTGGTTTTAAAGGATCGCTCACGTAATTAGTTGAACTAATTTGAGAACTAGATTTAGAAAAAGATAAACTACCATTTTCATTAAAATAAATAGGTGTTGGCAACATTTCTTTTGGAGGCCATGATTCGAAATATTTCCATTTATTTTCGCCCGTAAAAAATATGGAGGCTTCTGCTAATTGATTTAAATTACCTTTTCCTTTTAAATGATAATTAAAAAAGGGAATTTCAATGTTGTCTTGAAAATAATTTGCTGTCTTGCTGCCAAATCGCACATTTCCTAAAAAACTACCATCACCTTTACTCCAGCCGCCATGAAACCAAGGACCCATTACTATTTTGTTATTTGTAGTAGGACTCTGTTTTTCAATTGCCTCATATAATCTCCATGCACCAAAACAATCCTCTGCATCAAACAAACCTCCAACCGTTAGCATAGCAGGTTGCACATTTTTACAACCAACACGTGCATCGCGTTCTTTCCACCAAGAATCATAATTTGGGTGATTCATTAAATCCTTCCAAAATAAAATACTATCTCCCATTAATTTTGTAAAATTTTTAAGAGCACCGGTTTCAAGATAAAATTTATAAATATCGTTGGTATAATACTTAAATTCTTTTGGCCCTACAGTTGTTGGTTTAGGGCGTGGCTGACCAAATCCAAAGTAAAAACTAAATGCGTCGCACAACATAAATGCGCCATTATGATGAAAATCGTCACCTTTAAACCACTCTGTTACCGGCGCTTGCGGACTAACTGCTTTTATAGCAGGATGATTACTTAAAGCTGCCATAGTAGAATAAAACCCCGGATAAGATGTTCCAAAAACGCCCACATTACCATTATTGTTGGGGATATTTTTTACCAACCAATCAACTGCATCATACGTATCACTCGCTTCATCAATATCATTTTTTGTTTTTTTATTTGGATTAAAAGGTCTTACGTCCATAAATGTTCCTTCGCTCATCCAGCGACCGCGCACATCTTGTATAACAATAATGTATCCTTCTTTTAAATACTCTCTCCAATGAAAATTATATAACCGCGATTGTATCTTATCTTCGCCATATGGAGCGCAAGAATAAGGTGTGCGGATCATTAAAAACGGATGTTTCTCTTTATTATTTTTTGGCGCATAAACTGCCGTAAACAATTTCACCCCATCCCGCATGGTAATAGAATATTCTTTTTTAGTATAATTTTCTTTTACCCAAGATTCTGTAATGGTTTGAGAAAAAATAGCAATTTGAGATAGTAATAAGGAGATGGCAAGTAATTTTTTCATTTCATTTAATTTTTTTAAAAATAAGAAATAAATTACGGATTAAGATTTAAAAAAACGCAGTCACTTTAGTAGTATACTGATAAAATTATACAAATAAAAACAGCGCCCTCGGTTCATGAAAGCGCTGCAGAATAAACGATAAAAAATAAACCTAGGGCGAAACTAAATTAAGAGATACATTAAAGTAATATGAACCGCTTACTTTATTATTCATAATTAATGGATCAGCCTTGTAATCCACGTTATCAATATTAAATTTATAGCCTACTCTATAACCCGCTTGAATACTCAACCAAATAAAATTATAAATACTAAATTCATAAGTTAAACGGGGACGAATTTCGCTCCGTTGTAACTGTATATTTTTATATCCTAAATCATAATTAGTCATCATAGGATCCATATAATACGAATTGCCTTCTAATTCAAAACCCGCAAATAATAAATTACGAGGATTAATTGTATAACGAACATTAGCTTTGGCAGGCAATAGCATTTCAAAGCCCCATTTTTTATTTTTAAAAGTATAATTATATAATATGATAGGAAAATAATTTAGCGCTCCTCCTCTGTAAGATTGACTGACACCGAATCCGT
>JBIKOX010000267.1:0-3102 GCA_044357775.1 Bacteroidia bacterium
GAACGTTGGTTAGGTAGTGTTTTAGCTTATTAATATGATAACAGTTGAAACTTTAGTTAAAGAATTAGATTTGCTTCCTCACCCTGAAGGTGGTTACTATAAAGAAACCTATCGTTCGGAAGAAAAAATTCCACAATCCTATTTATCACCTAATTTTAATGGTGATAGAAATATGGCAACAGGAATTTATTTTTTAATTGAAAAAGGAAATTTTTCTGCATTGCATAAAATAAAAAGTGATGAAACCTGGCATTTTTATTATGGTGATGCTTTAGAAGTGATTGAAATTGATGCAACTGGAAATTTGAATATTACTAAAATTGGTTCTACTATTTTAAAAGGTGAAACTTTTCAATATACCGTAAAAGCTAATACTTGGTTTGGGTCAAGAGTTGGGGAAAACGGAATTTTTTCTTTAGTTGGATGCACAGTTTATCCTGGTTTTGATTTTAATGATTTTGAATTAGCAAATAGACAGTCACTAAGTGAGCTATTCCCACAACATAAAAAAATAATTACAGAACTAACACGAGAATAATTTTGGCAAAATAGTGTCCCAAATTCTGATTGCTCTTATTAAAAAAATAGAGTTTAATAATCTACCAAAAAGTAAAAAAAGTTTATATTCATTAATTAAAGCAAGCATATCAAAATTAATTTGTACAACTTATAAAGCCAAAAGTTGAATTGGTTTTCTATATTTTTTTATATCAAAAAAAAGGCTTTCTATTAGAAAGCCTTTTAAAAAAATTATGTGAGTTTTACTATTTTACTACTTTATATGTAGCAGATAATTCATTGCTTTTTACATTTATTAAATAAATGCCTTGCGTTAACTCTGAAGTGTTTACGCTGATGATATCAGAATTTGATTTTTCAGCTGAAATAATTTTACCCATAATATCTAAAACAGTAACGTCTAAGTTTACCTTTGTTTCATTACTAATTTTAATCTGATCATTAAACGGATTAGGGTAAACACTTATTAATCTTGATAATAAATTATTTTCATCAATAGAGGTAGCTGAATAAGTAGGAAGAGGAATTAAATTACCACCTGTTGGTAAAGCAACCCACAATCCAAATGCTGGGCCATTGCTATTGTTTGCAGGTGCAAGAAAACCACTTGCTAAAACAGTAATAGCTTTACCTGATAATCCTAAAGTATTTAATGGAGCTAAATAACTTACAACTGTTGAAGTTCCGGTAGCATCAGTAATATGAAGTGTATAGTCTCCTGCTGATGTATTTGATGGTAATTGTAAATATCCAGCAGAATTATATGCACCATAAGCTACGTCATTTACAACCGTTCCTGCACCTTGTGCTTGAACATCTACAACTGGAGCATCTGTTGAACCATGAAATACTAACACATCTGTATTTGTAGATACTAATGCACGTTCTCTCACTGCTGCATTGGCAACAAGATTAAAAGGAGCTACTGTGCTATTTGGAGTATATCCTGATCCACTAACTAAACCAGAGGCAATTAATTGATATTTGCTAGCAGCAGCTAAATTATAAGTAAAAGTGGCTAAAGCACCAACTGCACTAGTACTTGTTGGAAGAGCGATAGATAAAGTAATTGTTTCTCCAACTGGTACATCAATAAATGAAGAGGCAGTTCTGAAAGCAAAATTGTCAATTAATTTTACGGCATTTGCTCCAGAAGTTGCTGCTTGAACATACACATCAACTTGAGTAGCTGCTAAATCTGCACAATTATGAATTGCTTGTAAACGTGTTGAAGAAATAGTAGAACTTGGTAATGCTATTAATGCACCGCCAGAAGGCAAGGCAACATATAACCCAAAAGCTGCTCCATTGCTATTATTTGCAGGATTTAAAAAACCACTTGCAACTACTGTTAATGCAGCACCACCTAAACTTAAAGTTTGCAAAGGCGCACCGTATTCAGCTACTACATTTTCGGAAAATTCGTCACGGATTTGAAGTTTATAATCTGCAGTAGGTAAATTTAAGTAACCAGCAAATGCACCGTAACTAGCATTATTTACGATAGCATTTGGAATAAAAGGATTAGAACCAGAAAACGGTACTACTACATCAACTGTTGGAGCATCTGTAGAACCATGGTAAACTAAAACATCTGTAACAGAAGTTGAAGACGAACGCTCTTTTGCCATTGCATAGGCTGCAAGGTTAAAAGGAGCCGCAGTGCTATTTGGAGTATATCCAGAACCACTAACCAAACCACTAGCAATTAATTGATATTTTGATGAAGCCGCTAAATTGTAAGTAAATGTAGCTAAAGCGCCAACTGCACTTGTACTTGTAGGAAGTGCAATAGATAAAGAAATTGTTTCTCCAGCAGGAACATCAATAAATGATGAGGCTGTTCTAAAAGCAAAATTATCAATTAATTTTATGGCATTTGCGCCAGAAGTTGGTGATTGAACATACACATCAACTTGAGCAGCTGCTAAATCAGCACAATTATGAATTGCTTGTAAACGTGTTGAAGAAATAGTAGAACTTGGCAAAGCTAATAAAGGACCACCAGCAGGTGTAGCAACATATAATCCAAAAGCTGGTCCATTGCTATTATTTGCAGGGTTTAAAAAACCACTCGCAACTACTGTTAATGCAGCACCACCTAAACTTAAAGTTTGCAAAGGCGCGCTGTATTCAGCTACTACGTTTTCAGAAAATTCGTCACGAATTTGGATCTTATAATCAGCCGTCGGAAGATTTAAGTAACCAGCAAATGCACCATAACTTGCGTTATTTACTAAAATATTAGGTAAAAATGGATTTGCACCTGTAAATGGAGCAACGATGTCAACCGTTGGAGCATCAGTGCTTCCATGGTGAACTAATACGCTTGTAGTTGTTCCATTTGGAGCAGCACCAAGGGCAGTGCTATATGTATTTAATGTAAAACCAGCAGTTGTGTTTCCCGGGTTATATCCAGTTGGACTTACAATACCATCAGCAACAACAATATTGCTTGAGCCATTGGCAAAGGTAACTGTAAAAGTTGCTAGTGCTTGCGAAGATGCAGTTGAGGTTCCTGGAGCTACACCAACTACTACTGGTACTCCGGCAGGAATGTTAGTAAATGTTTGTGAAGCATTT
>JBIKOX010000092.1:0-11151 GCA_044357775.1 Bacteroidia bacterium
TTATACCAAAATAATTTAAAAAGAAATAGTTACATCTTCATAATAGCAATAATCATCAATTTCAACTTTAGATTCAATTTGCTTTTCATGGTTTGCATCAAGCAATTCAATCTGCTCTAACCAATCTTTCATCCAATAATCATTTAATTGTACATTAATAAGTTCAAAAGGACAATTAACTTTAGCCGTTGTGGAATCCTTGATTGCGCTCCTGCCTGGCTCATTATAATTTATAGATTCTACATTGTTAGTTGTTTCTATATAATCTTCTAAAATACGATGTGACGATTGAACAAAAGCAGTAATTGTATTATTTAATATTTTTCGATCTTCAGGATACGTAAATTCAATTAAATTAATGATGTTATCAATTTTATGCTTAAACTGATTATTAAGAACAACTTTTTTATTAAAAATATCTACTAATGAATTGTCAATTCCAACTTTTGAAAATAGATTACTATTATCAACTACATCACTAGAGCCATATGCGGTTTCAGAACTATATAATAATGCTAAATTATTCATGATTTTAAAATTTTAAATGGTTAGTTATGCTACTACAGGAATAGTGGCTCGCTTTTTATTTTCATAAGCATATGGCTCTTTACTTTTTTTATCCTCTGCTTCAGACGCTGTTTCTGCTTTTTCTAGAGCATCTTTCCACCATTTTTGGTTTTGCTTCATAAGCATATTCAATTGATTATGCATTTCCTCAAATAAACTTTTTTCTGAATCCAATGCAAAATTAAACTGCTTATTATAAACTTCAGAAATGGTCGTTAAAATTTTTCTTGAGGACTCTACTCTTCTATCAAATGTATCTTTGTATTCCTTATTGATCGTATTCCAATCATTTTCGCTATTCTTTATTTGATTAGAATACTCATTCAAAAAATGATGATTTGATTCCAATAATTGCTTATACATTTTATCAAATGATGAGAATAAATTAGTTGAATTATTTACGCCAGAAAAATTATTTGCCGGATTCCAAAACAATTTAGAAAAACTATTAGATAGCATATTGTCATTGGAAAAAGAATTACCACTCCAATTTTTACTATTTCCTAAAGTTGAATTGAGCAAATTACTATAAATGCCTGAAGCCAAGTTAATTTGTTTATTATAAATTTCCATCATTGCATTATTTGCCTCAGTAAACCATTTCTCAGACATCTTTGCATTATCGGTAACCGCACCATTACTTTTTATTGTTTCCATATTTATTAGTTTTTATTTTTTACAAATTTACATTGACTGATAGAAAAAACTTATGAGCGCCATCACACTACGCGGTGAGGCTTTGCAAATTATTTTTTTCAGCAACAACTTCAAAATTCCTCTTTCCCAATATCACTTCAAGTTCTTCTATATTAATGACTTCATTTTGAAGTAAATATTCAGCTAACTTTTTTAACTTATCTAAATTGGCGTTTATAATCAGTTGTGCACGTTCATGTGCTTCATTTGTCAACTTTCTAACTTCCAAATCAATTAATTCAGCGGTAGCTTCGCTGTAAGGTTTTTGAAAATCTTGTGATAGTCCTTCCGAATCGTAAAAACTGACATTGCCTACAATTTTACTTAAACCAAAATTTGCTACCATTACATATGCTTGCTTAGTAACCTTCTCAAGGTCATCTAGCGCGCCCGATGACGCTTCCTTAAAAATAATTTCCTCAGCTGTTCTTCCTCCTAAGTCTACACATAGATTATCAATCAATTGTGAATACGTATAGATCTGCCTTTCTTCAGGTAAATATTGAGCAGCTCCTAAAGATTGCCCTCGAGGAATAATTGATACTTTAACAAGCTGTTCGGTATTTTTTAACATCCAACTTACCACAGCATGCCCTGCTTCATGATAAGCTGTAACTTTTTTTTCTTCAGGAGAAATCATCTTACTCTTTTTCTCTAATCCCCTAACAATCCTATCTATTGCCTCAATAAAATCTTCAACACTTATAGCATCTTTTTTATTTCTTGCAGCAATTAACGCCGCTTCATTACAAGAATTTGCAATATCAGCCCCTGAAAAGCCTGGAGTTTGAGAAACTATAAAATCTAAATCCATGGTCTTATCTAAAACAAGTGGCTTCATATGAACTTTATAAATCGCTTCGCGCTCTCGTTTATTTGGTAATTCAAGAAAAATGTGACGATCAAACCGACCTGGTCTTAACAGTGCAGAATCTAAAATATCTGGGCGATTAGTGGCTGCAATTACCATCACATTTGTACTAGCATCAAAGCCATCCATTTCTGCTAATAATTGATTTAATGTACTTTCACGTTCATCATTGGTTTGCACTGAAACGGCAGCTCCTCTAATTCTTCCTATTGAATCAATTTCATCAATAAAAACAATACTGGGGGCACTTTGCTTTGCTTTATCAAATAAATCGCGAACGCGAGCGGCACCAACCCCAACAAACATTTCAACAAACTCTGAACCTGATAAAGAAAAAAATGGGACAGCTGCTTCACCAGCAACTGCTTTGGCCATATATGTTTTTCCTGTTCCAGGCGGACCTAATAGTAAAACACCTTTTGGAATTTTTGCGCCTAACCTTGTAAAATGCTCTGGATATTTTAAAAATTCAACAATCTCCATTACTTCAATTTTAGCCTCGTCATAACCAGCAATATCTTTAAACGTAATAGAACTTAACTTGCCAATTTCATATTTTTCAGGTTTCGACTTAGCAAAATCAAAAATAGAACCACCTAGCCCTTTTCCAAATGAATTCATCCTTTTCCAAAAAGAAAAAAAGATGATAATCAAACTAATTGGAAAAATCCATGTCAAAAAATTTGACCACCAACTGTCTCTTTTAAGATACACTTCATTTATTTTTTCTTTATCCGGAAAAATAGCCTGAGCTTCTTTTAACTGTTGCTCAAAAAAATCAATAGAACCTATCGTAAAATAATAATGTGGATTCGATAAAATTAAACTTTCTTGAGAAGCCTTCAAACTCTTAAATTTTTCCTTATTCAAACTTGCCTTTTTAATAAAAACTTCTACCAACTCTTGATTAACAATACTAATTTTTTCAACATCGCGAGTAAGCAACATGTCATTTTTAAAATTAATCCACGATGTTTCTTGAGCTCGATAAAGTGGCTTTGAAAAAAAGTAAATACCTAATCCTATTAAAATAACAAGATAGAACCAATTACTAGAAATGTTTGGGAATTTACTTTTGGCTACTTCTTGTTTAGATGTATCAACTTTATTAGCATTTGAACTCATGCAGAATTTTTTAAAAAATAAATTAATTCATCACTCATACTTTTAAAATATAATACTTACAACCTAAGCTAAAAAACAGCAAAAGACAAATCACTAAGTCATAAAACCACTAAAATACCAAAGCAAAAACGAACAGATTATTGTTGCCAAACAAAAATCAAGAAAGAAACATACTTGATTTCAAATTAATTATAAAAACAAAACAATAGCCATAAATTAGTTTCAAAAAATACCATAATGGCGAATTACTATAGTATTAATATTAAAAAACTTTCACAGCCGATTTAGTAGTATGATGAAATGCCATCAATGGAACTTCGGAATGATAAGCCATATGTTTAGTGACACTTTTACCAAAAAGTTTATCAAAAAAACCACGCTGATGTGTGGACATAACTAATATATTGGTCGAATCATTATCAATATATTCCTCCAAGGCATCTTCAACATTATCACCTTCATAAATTTGAAACGACATGTTATTGTATTGAATTTTGTGATTGACATCATCCATAAATGTTTTCATTAAGTCCTTTTCAAATGTTTGTGAATTTGCTTTATCTGTTACATGTAAAATTTCAACCTGAGCATTAAATAATTTTGCAATTTCTACTACTTTTTTTAATGCATAAACATCGCTGTAATTGTAAGCTGTTGCATAGGTTATTTTCTTAATGTCTTTAAATGTTGCTTCAGCAGGAACAGCTATTACCGGACAAGTAGATTTTTCAATAACCTTAGCGGCCACGCTGCCAAAAATTGCTCCTAAAAAATCAGTTTGCCCTTTTGTACCCATAATAATCAAATCCACATTTTGCATCTGAATGGTATTTAAAATAGCTTCCAAAGGCGAATCTTCAATACTTAAACATTCATACACAATCTTCCCAGCATAAGCTATTTTAAGCGATGCTTCTCTTAACTGATTATTAGATTCTTCTGCGGCCCTATTAACTGCTTCTTTTGTAAAATCTAAAGGAACAGCTGGATTTGCATAATCAATATGATAAGCATGCAATAATATAATTTTATCATTTTCTTTTTTCGCTAATTCAATAGCATAATATAAGGCATTATCAGCGTTATCAGAAAAATCAGTTGGCACTAGGATAGTTTTCATATGTAGGTATTTATTGTTTTTTAGTTGTCATAAAGTTTATTATCGTATCTAATACTTTAAGCAGATTTATAAAATAGCGTTAAAAATCATCTTCGTAATCTGTACTATCTTTATTTTTAATTGCTGCAGAATTATAATAATTTGTATGTCCTTCACTTTGAAGAACGTCTGAACTAACAACGCCATCTGGTAAATCCAGATTATTACTAGTAAGTGCTTTACCATTAGCAAACGATACATTTTTATTCTTATATTGTATCGCGTCAAACTGAAATTGATTTCTAATTTCTTGCAACTCAGCTTTATTTACAAACTTTATATTATTAATTACCTGCTTAACACCTGTAATATCTGCTATAGCTTCTGTTGCTGCTTTTCGCTGAAAATCCCATTCCACTTCACCTTCTAATGTAACGATGGCATCTTCAACCAAAATTTTAAAATCTTTAATATTAAAATTATCCTCCCACTCTATTATATTAATAGCCACATTTGCAATTTCACTATCTGAAAAATGATGATTACCATTTAAATTCACCACAATATCTTGTGCAATACCCTTTACATTTGCTAACTTTTTAACAGCGCGCTCAATAGTAATTTTTGCAGGGTAAGAATGCAATACCCCACTCAGTGTAACAATACCATTTTTAACAGCTACACCAATTTCATTGGCGTTAATTGTTGAAATTGTTCTTAGTTCATTAATTACCCGACGTTGAATTTCAAAATCTATCTCCATTTTTATACAATTTGCTTGTCATTTATTAATTAAATTATTCTTAAAATAGACTACAAACCTAGTACAACATATAAAATTTTTAAAGGAACATCATCACCACATAAAATGATTAATCGCACCTGCATTCTATAAAAATTAGCACAAACCAATAAAATTCAAACAAATTGATCTTTTAAAAAACAATTACAATTGAATAAAAAAATGATTAAAATCACTACCTGTCTTGATTTTAAGCTAAGCATAGTATATAAATTTTATGTTTTTTCGAATTATTTTAGATGAAACAAGAAATTACAAGCGCTATGAGCGTTAAAAGCGTTCACAAGGAATTTTATAGCAAGTCTGCACAAGGATTAATCGTTATAGATCTTGACTACAACATTAAGCTAATTAATCCCATAGGCGAGCACATTATAGGTATTAAAAAAAATAAACTTATAAGTAATAGCTTTTTTAAGATAATTCCTCAACAATTAAAACTCCAATTTCAAAACCTTTTTAGCATTTTATTAAACAATAAACATAAAGTAACTAAAAATCAATTAACATCAATCTCTGCATTTTATAACGAAAACAGAAAAAAAATAACAGTAGAAATTAGTATAAGTCTTCATACTGTAAATTCAAATCAGAAATTGATATGCATTTTTTTTACAGACATTACTTCGCAAGAAAATATTGAATATAAATTAAAAGAAAGAAAAGAAAAGCAACAAAATATATTAGAAAAAATGGGAGATGCTTATATAAGCATCAACAGCTTATGGCAAATTACCTATATCAATAAAAACACTTTCCATTTATTTAAAGCAGCTAAAATAAGTAAAATATATCAAGGTAAAATTATATGGGAACTACTGCCCAAAATAAAAGGAACTATAATTGAAAAAAAAATAAATGAATGTATTCTTTCAAAAAAGACAATAAATTTCGAAAGTAAATCTCCATACAGTAATGGCTACTTAGAAATAACATTAAGTAATCATCAAAGCGAAATATCCCTTTTTATAAAAGATATTTCTGCAAAAAAACAAAAAGAAACAGATTTAAAATTACAATCAGACCGATTTCCTATCGCTTTTCATTCAACACCTATTTCATTATGCATAACACGCATATCAGATGGAAAATTTATTGAAGTGAATACTAGTTTTTTAAAACTACTTGATTTTAAACGCAAAGAAGTAATCGGTAAAACGCTTAATGAACTTGATCTTGTTCATCGTATAAGTTTAACTGATAAAATAAAGATGCTAAAAGCTCATTTTAAAAATGAAATCACTGACAACTTTGATATAGAATTACGACAAAAAAATGGTAAAGTAAATGACTTAGTTTGTTCGACAGAAAAAATTGATTTAAGTGGCCATGCACATCTATTAACAACCATAATTGATTTATCAGAAAAAGAACATGCCAAAAAATTGATTTTGCAAAATAATATACTTTTAGAAAAGCGAGTGCAAGAAAAAACCCTAAAACTAACAGAAGCACTATTTAGAGAAAAAGAAAATAATGAACTAAAATCTAAGTTTGTTTCAATGGCATCGCATGAATTTAGAACACCATTAGCTAGCTTACTTTTGAGTCTATCCATCATAGAATCTTATACAAAACCAGAAAAAGATGAAAAGCTAAACAAACACTTTACGCGGATAAAATCATCCGTAACTAATTTAACCGAACTACTAAGCAATTTTTTATCCTTAGAAAAAATAGACAAGGGACATCTAGAAATATCTACTCAAACATTTAGTATAAAAGAACTAATTGAAGATGTAGCAGAGGAATTAAATCCAAGACTAAAATCAGGGCAAAAAATACACATTACCTGCGTATCTAAAAAAGATTGCACTATTAGTCAAGATAAAAACAAATTATATAACACATTACTAAATCTACTTAGCAATGCTAGTAAATATTCAGAAATAAATACGGACATTAATGTTGATGCTAAAATTGAAGATACTACTATTACCATAAGTGTTGCCGATGTTGGAATTGGTATTCCTGAAAATGAACAACAAAAAGTGTTTAGTATATTTTTTAGAGCTAAAAACGCTGAGTACATACAGGGAACAGGTTTAGGACTAAATATCGTTAAAAGGTATATGGATTTAATGGGAGGGAATATTAACTTTAAAAGTAATTTAAATTGTGGAAGTGTATTTACAATCAATTTTCCATCAGCAAATACGTTAAACACAGAAATGGAATATTATTCAAATAGCAATCAACTCCTAAATTAATGCTAAACTAATATCACCTTCTATTTTGATACACATCATAGATTTTGGAATGAATGCATTGTAATTTTGATAAGAAATAATTTAATTTAAACTAAAAAAATCTTATGAAAACTGACAATGAAATTCAAAAGGACGTAATGGATGAACTAAAATGGGAACCATTATTAAGTGTAGCTGAAATTGGTGTAGCTGTAAAACAAGGTGTTGTTACATTATCTGGAACGGTAGATTCATACTCCAAAAAAGAAGAAGCTGAATCAGCAGCAAAAAGAGTATCGGGTGTAAAAGCTGTAGCAGAAGACATTGAAGTAAAACCATTTGCAACGAGCGTTAAAAATGACACAGAAATTGCGCGTATGACTGCTGATTCATTAAAATGGCATAGTGCAGTGCAAGAAGAAAAAATTAAAGTAAAAGTAGAAGATGCTTGGGTAACACTAGAAGGTGAAGTTGATTGGGAATACCAAAAAGATGCAATTAAAACCACAGTAAAAAATTTAACAGGTGTAAAAGGAATTAGTAATTTAATTACGGTTAAACCATCAATCACAGCTAAAGATATCAAACAAAAAATTAGTTTAGCATTTCACAGAAGCGCAACAGTTGATTCATCAAAAATTGATATTGATATTAAGGGTAATAAAGCTATCCTTACTGGAAAAGTGCGTTCATGGGCAGAAAAAACTGATGCCGAAAATGCAACCTGGAAAGCTCAAGGAATTACATCAATTGAAAATAAACTCACCATCGATTCGGAAGTTTATGCCTATTAATGTGATCGTCCTAATTTAAAGTGATACTAAATAAATAAATTGCAGTTTAAAAAAACTGCAATTTATTTTTATTCCAAAACAAAATCAACAGTAAAAACAATTTTTAGTAATCTAAAAAAAAATGAAGAAATCAATTATTACAATTGCTATCCTATTATTAATTATTGCCTTATCCATTCTAACACTTCCAGCATAAATACGCGTAGTATTACAATTTGTAAAATTATATAATGTACTATTTGCATATATAATTTAAACCTCAGCAAGCTTTGCAATAAATGATAATTGCAATACAATCTCTGGACTATACTATTAGTGTATTTAAAAAAGGGGGCATTCTATCCTCCTTTTTTTGCTATTTAGTAAATTAACCTCTGATATAAATTAAAATAAAGGAAATTAAATAAATGAAAAGAGGTATTAAGTATTTTAAAGTCATTACATTCCTGATTGCTTGCTCAATTACAAAAGCCAATAGCCAACAAGGTTTACAAATTGGAATTGAAGTAACACCACAAATGAGTTGGATTATAAATAATAATGATCAGACAAATACTCAGTTTCAATACCAAAACACATTAAGCGGTTCATTTGGAATAACAACCCAGTACAATTTTACAAATACATTGGGTGCAGGTATTAATGTATTATATTCATCGCAAGGACAGCGCTATAGATTAAACAATATAGAACGAATAAAAAAAACAGAATACGTAAAAGTACCATTACTACTTATCTATAATTATTCGCTTAACAACAATACAAATTTAATAGGTAAAATAGGTCCACAATATAGCATCATGATGGGTGCGCAATTAATTGATATAGAAGGAAATGAAATTCTTAGTAATTATAGTGAGGCTTATCAAAGTTATGATATTGGATTTGTTTTAATCACGGGAATAGGAAATAAAATAACAGAACATATCTACTTAGATGCCTCTGTTAGATTTGATTATGGAATTACTGATACAGAAAATAAAAATTACAAAAAAAACATCAATGACCCACTAGAAGTTCCGATAACAAATGGTTATAGTTTAGGTATTAACTCAAGGTCAATTGCCAATAATATGACTGGAGGTATTAGTATTGGAATAAGATATCTCTTTCGACACGGAACGATGCAAGAACTCGAATAACTTACTTAGACTTACATAATAAATAAATTAAATTATCAAATAATTAATAATTTAAATAAGCACCAGTTCAAACGATTTTTTTAATTTAGTAATTAATAGCTTTTCTTTAGTATTTATACCTTTATACACTGCTGCTAATTGGTTGATTACATCTAAGCAAACTTTCTTAAGTTTATCATCAAAAGCGGTGTGATGCGTTTCCATAAAATTAATAAATGAATCGAAAGCTGCTTCAGAATCGGCCATTTCTTCATCTAAAAAATCAAATTCTATTTCAGTATAATAAGCTGCATTCGTTCCAAATTGATCGATATGATTTTCGGATAACGTAAGTTCGTTTTTTACAATGTCTTGTAACTTTCTTTTTTCAGCGGGAGAAATGAAACCATCCACATAAGCCATGGCATAAAGTAATTTTCCTAATTCAGCATAAAATCTTTCATTAATCATATGTTCTAATTTTAATTATTTTTTACACTTTTATATAGTCCTACAAGTTCACCAAATCCCAAAATGTGCGCACTCATTTCCCGTTCTACTTCTAACTTAGTACTGTAATTTTTTAACGGCAATAATTCATCTAGGGCATATACTTTAAAAACATATCGATGCAAAACTGATGTAGAGGTTGGTCCGATATACTTTTTTTTACCAAAATCATTTTTACCAATAACGCTCATTGGAGCAGCGAAGTTTTCTTTAATCTTAGAGGTTGGAGGGATATTCCAAACAAGCCAATGAGTCCACGGTCTAATTGGTGCATTTAAATCTTCCATCATAACAACCATACTTTGTGTTTCTTCCG
Organism: Bacteroidia bacterium; assembly: GCA_044357775.1. Taxonomy (GTDB): domain Bacteria; phylum Bacteroidota; class Bacteroidia; order B-17B0; family Aurantibacillaceae; genus UBA4416. The sequence goes on from JBIKOX010000092.1 coordinate 10,091, forward strand.
GAATATTTTTAAGCGATAGGGGCGGGCTAATATTAAATCCATCGCAGGTATATTTAATAGGAAGCAAACTTTGATCGGAAAAAAGTTCACTTGAAACATATATTGTTTCAATATCTTGAGAAAGTCGGCGAGGAAATACAATCATTTTTTTAGCAATCAAATTTTAAATATTTAACTAATAAACTTACTTAACAAAGAAAGTTCGGTATTACAATTTTAAAAATGAAAGTGCTCACTTTACTATTTGAATAAAATCATAATTTAGTTTTCAAATTTATTCGATTTCGAAAAAAAATATTTTAGATTTCGAAATTCTATTATAAAAAATAAGTTCTAGCATAACTTTTAGCATAACTAATTACTAAACTCCAAATGGAAATGTTTCAGGAATTTGTTGACCATCAGGTTTAATATGCAAAGGATTAATTGCTGTCGATTCATCAATAAAAATAAATGCATCGTACCGATTTGGCATTACACTTGGTACATAATTTCCATATTTTTCATATTCAGGATTATAAACCACCCCAATTGCGCGATGTCCTATTTGGATAGCCATTCGTCCCTCAGCTTTTAGTTCATTTAGCATCACCAATTTATTTTTCAAAAGATCGCTGTTATGCAGGATATGCTCCCAACTACCATCTTGCGCTGGCGGCACCATTATTTTTCGCATTACTCCACTCCATTCTCTTCCAGCAATTACAGTTCCTTGGTAAGAACCAAATCCAACTGAAACAACTCCGTCACTTTCATATTGCTGCTTTAATAATTGACTAACATTCACTAAACCGTCTTTTGCCATATCTGTTGCACGAGCATCGCCAACATGTGTATTATGTGCCCAAACAATTACTTTTGCATTGGAACCATGAAAATCCATTAAGCGATTTAAAGTTGAAACCATGTGACGATCTCTAATATTCCATGGTTCTGCTCCACCACGAATCAATGCCCGATAATATTTTTCCGCGTGAACAGCTATTATTGCATTTTGTTCTGTGCTAAAAACATTTTCATAATCTGAATTATAATGAGCAATTCGGCCCCTTATTTCTTTT
>JBIKOX010000093.1:0-11147 GCA_044357775.1 Bacteroidia bacterium
ATTTAGGAGAAAGATGTTTAGAACTAGATGGTAAATTGATTCAAAGAACTGATCCGATATATTTAGATCCTACTGATTCCAATTTTGGTGCGGCTCACTTTTATGCACCAAATAAACGATTTATGGGAAATTTAATTCCAACTTATTGGTTTAATTTGGCTGTTATTTGGTTTATGAGTATTTCGTTAATGGTAATGTTATATTTTGAAGTCTTTAAAAAAGTTATCGATTTTTTTGGTAATATTAGTTTCAAGAAAAAAATGTAATAAACTGAAAAAGATTAATGATTTATAATTACATTCATTTTAGCACTGTCTATCTTTTTTTTATTTATGCCATTTATCATAACTTTTCTTATGTCTTTTTAACAATAAATTGAACTAAGTTTAGTTAAAAAAATTACCTTTGCGACTCTTGAAAAAAATAAGAATTCATATTATACTAGTACTTAGTTTATTTTTAGCAAATTGCGATGGATACAATAAACTTTTAAAAAGTACAAATTATGAGCTAAAACTCGAAAAAGCACAGCAATATTATAAAAAAGGCAACTACATTAAAGCTACAGCCCTTTTTGAAGAATTAATACCAGTGTACAAAGGAACAGACAAAGCCGAAGAAATTTATTACTATTTTTCTTATTGTAATTACTATCAAGGAGATTACGGTTTATCACAATACCATTTTAAAAATTATTACCGCAGTTTTCCTGCTGGAAAGCATGCTGAAGAGTGCTTATTTATGAATGCTTACTGTTATTATTTAAGTTCTCCGGTTTATAAGCTAGATCAAACGGATACTAAAAACGCAATGGCTGAATTGCAAAATTTCATCGACATGTATCCTGAAAGTTCAAGAATTGACTCTTGTAATAAAATAAATGATGTTTTGCGCGGCAAATTAGAAAAAAAAGAGAGAGATATTACCAATCAATATTTTAATATTGGTGATTATAAGGCGGCCATTGCTAGCTGCAATAATTTTTTGAAAGATTTTCCAGAATCAAGTTATATAGATGAGATGATTTTTACTACAGTTGATTCGTATTACTTATTGGCTATTAATAGTTTAGAAACTAAAAAACTAGAAAGATTAAATTTAGCTATGGAAAGTTATTTAAAATTAGTAGATTTGTACCCCAAAAGTAACTATGCGCAAAAAGCAGAAGCTATTTATGAAAGTTGTTTAAAAATAAAAAGTAACATTAATTTAAAGTAAAATGGATTTTAAAAAGACAAACGCTGAACTAAGCACTGTAACTCGTGATATCAGGAAATTTGATGGTCCAACTGGAAATATCTATGAATCAATTTCAATTATTTCAAAACGTGCTAATCAAATTAGTAGTGAAATGAAAGAAGAGTTATCTGCTAAATTAGCAGAATTTGCAAGTAATTCTGATAACTTAGAAGAGATTTTTGAAAACAGAGAACAAATTGAAATTTCAAAGTTTTACGAAAAATTACCTAAACCTTCTTTAATTTCTATTAATGAGTTTTTAGAAGACAAAACTTATTATAGAAATCCTTCTAAAGAGCAAACCAAAATTTAATTTAATTTGCAATAATTTAATAAAAACCCATCCTCCAAAAGGCAGATGGGTTTTTGAATTATATGGTGTTAAAAAATAAACATATTTTACTTGGAATTACAGGAGGCATTGCTGCTTATAAGTGTGCACATTTAGTTAGACTATTAATTAGAGAAGGCGCAGTTGTTAAAGTTGTCATGACAAAATCTGCTGAAGAATTTATAACGGCAAAAACCTTATCAGTTTTGAGTAAAAATGAAGTTGTTTCCGATTTTTTTGATCACAACAAAAACTGGCATAATCATGTTGCATTAGCCGAATGGGCAGATTTAATGTTAGTAGCACCTTTAACGGCTAATACATTAGCAAAATTTGCAACAGGAATCTGCGATAATATTGTAACAGCTTGTTTTCTTTCAGCACGAAGCAAAGTGTATTTAGCACCTGCCATGGATTTAGATATGTACCAACATCCAACAACCAAGCAAAATTTAAAGACATTGGTAAACAATGGAAATAGTATAATTCCTGCTGAAAGTGGTGAACTGGCAAGTGGTTTAATGGGTGAAGGCAGAATGGCCGAACCTGAAAATATAATTGAATTCATAAAAAACGAAATAAATCAAAACCTTCCTCTATCTGGAAAAAAAATACTCGTAAATGCTGGTCCAACATACGAAGCAATTGATCCAGTGAGGTTTATCGGTAATCGTTCAAGTGGAAAAATGGGTATTGCTATCGCCGATGAATTTGCTAAAATGGGTGCAGATGTCACGTTAGTTTTAGGTCCTTCTCATCAACAACCTTCCGAAAAATCAGTTACTGTAATTAAAATAGAAACTGCTGAAGAAATGTTTAATGAATGTCAATCTCTATTTAAAAATGTTGATATAGCAGTTATGTCTGCCGCCGTTGCAGATTATAAACCCAAAACAAAAGCAAATACTAAAATTAAAAAGAACGAAGCTGAATATTTGCTAGAGTTAGTGAAAACGACTGATATTTTAGAAGTACTTGGTAAACAAAAAAAACATCAATTATTAGTTGGATTTGCATTAGAAACCAATAATATAATTGAATATGCTAAAGAAAAAATAAAGAAAAAAAACTTAGATTTTATAGTAGCTAATTCTGCAACAGAAGTAGGTGCGGGATTTGGTGTTGATACTAATAAAATAACAATTATTGATAAACACAATAAATTGTATAATTTTGAGTTAAAAAGTAAGCAAGATGTGGCAAAAGATATTGTTATTTTTGCAATAAATTATTTAAAAACAAATGCCTAAATACCTATACATAATTCTTGCTATTACTATCAGTCGAATAATCTATTCGCAAGAGTTAAGTTGTCAAGTAAGCGTTGTTTCATCTCAAATTCAAGGTACAGTTAACAAGCAAATATTTGATCAACTTCAAAAATCTATTTTTGAGTTTATGAATAACACAAAATGGACAAAAGATAATTACACCATTTCTGAAAGAATAGATTGCTCCATGCTAATTAATGTTACTCAACAATTAGGTTCGGATGAATACAAAGCCACAATTCAAATTCAAAGCCGAAGGCCAATTTTTAAGAGTTCTTATTTTTCTCCTTCTGTAAATTACATTGACGATAATTTTATTTTTAAATTTCAGCAATTTCAGCAACTTGAATTTAATCTGAATACATTTTCAAATAATATCACATCTGTGCTGGCTTTTTATGCCTACATTATTATTGCTAATGATTATGATACTTTTTCTAATTTAGGTGGAACCGAGTATTTTCAAAAAGCCCAATTGATTGTCTCTAATGCTCAAAGCGCATCGGAACCAGGATGGAAATCATCTGAAAGTAATAAAAATAGGTACTGGATTATTGAAAACGCCTTGCAACCCGTTTTTCAACCAATAAGAGAATGTATGTACAAGTACCATCGGTTAGGATTGGATATTATGACTGATAAAGCTGACGACGGTAGAAAAGAAATCTTGAAATCATTTAATTTATTGCTTGAGGTTTATAAAAATAGGCCGGCCTCACTTACTATGGAATTATTTTTTAATGCCAAGGTTGATGAGGTTGTAAATATATTTTCTAAAGGTCAACCAGATGAAAAATCAAAAGCTGTAGAAATATTAACTACTGTTGACCCATCCAATTCTACAAAATATTTTAAAATTCAGGGTAACTAAATATTAACAATTAAATAAATACTTTTGATTTTATTTACTCAACAATTGTAGTAGTTTTACATATCAAAAAAATAAAAAAAACTTATGAATAAATTTTTAATTGGATTTTTATTAGTGCAATTAGCATCTAATAATTTTGCCCAAGAGGTTACAAAAGAAGATGCCTTAAAAGTACAAGCAGAAATAGATGCGTTAAAAAAAATTACTGCTGATACTGTAAAACCTTGGAAAGTTGGAGGTGTTATTTCATTAAATGGTCAGCAAGTTTCACTTACAAACTGGTCAGCCGGAGGTAATAATTCTATTTCATTAGGTGGTTTAGCAAATATTTTCGCAAAATATAAAAAAGGCAAAATTGCTTTAGATAACAATTTAGAATTGGGTTATGGTGTTATAAAACAAGGTAACAATGCAAGCTGGTGGAAAAATGATGATAAAATTCAGGTTTCTTCAAAATTTGGTTATCAGCTTAATAAAAGTTGGTATGCAACAGCTTTAGCTGATTTTAGAACACAATTTGCAAACGGATATAATTATCCAAACGATTCAGTATACATCTCAAAACTAATGGCTCCTGCATACGCATTAGCGGCAATGGGATTTGATTTTAAATCTAATAATCATTTTTCTGCTTTTATTGCACCAGTTACAGGTAAATTTACAATTGTAAATGATGATAGCTTAGCAAAAAATGGAGCTTTTGGAGTGCAAAAAGAAATACGAGATGCTAATAATCCAGCCATCATTACTCAAAAATATTTAACGCATCGTGCAGAGATAGGGGCTTATTTAAAAATTCAGTACCAGACTAAGGTCATGGAAAATATAACATTTCAATCAGAACTAGAATTATTTTCTAACTACCTAAATAATCCTGAAAATGTGGATATTAACTGGACTACATTAACCACTTTTAAAGTTAATAAATTTATATCTGCCACTTTAGCAACGCAATTAATTTATGATGATGATATCAAAGTATTGCGCAATGCTGGCGACCAAAAAGGAACTGTTGGTCCTGATATACAATTTAAGCAAGTATTAGGTATTGGCTTAAATTATAAATTTTAACATACAATCTTACAATTAGCGAAACATTATTTTATCGTAATAAACAATTAAATAAATTAAAAAATTCTATACATTTTTTGAAATTACTTCACCTTCATTGGTTTTTACCAAATGAACTCCATCGGGATGAATGGTTATTTTTCGCTGACGATATAGTATTCCAATTGATTTTTTAAATGTAGCTTTACTCATATCAAATCGACGTTCAATTAAATCAGGCGAAGATTTATCTGTTAGTTCTAAAAACCCATCGTGGGAAATCAAGTACTCTAATATTTTTTCAGTTGAAGAAAGTACATGTTTGAAGCCCACCTTTTGTAAACTCAAATCAATTAAATTCCCTTCTCGAATTAATTTGATATAACCTACAGTTACATCGCCAACTGCCAAATCTGTAAAAACATCATTATAGTAAATTAAACCTTTATGCAAACCATTAATAATACAAGTATATCCCAAATCAGTTTCATTGTATACAATTAAATCAACCTCATCACCCTGATTTAATTCTAATTTTTCGTTACTAATAAATTTGTTTACTTTACTAGAAGCTACAATTCTATTTGTTAATTCGTCTACATAAACAAACACAACATAACTTTGGCCCTCCATCATTTTTTGCTTTTGCTCCTTAAAAGGGACAAATAAATCTTTTTCCAAACCCCAATCTAAAAAGGCACCAAAGCGCGAAACCTCAGAAACATTTAAAAAAGCAAAATGGTTTACTTCAATATATGGTTTTAAGCGAGTTGCAATTATTCTGTCTTCTGAATCATTATAAATAAAAACGTCAATTTGATCACCAACCTTAAATTGAGGTTCAATATATTTATTTGGCAACAAAACAACTTCACTTTCCTCGTTACCTAAAAACATACCAGGTGGAGTTTGTCTTAAAATAGTTAAATTGTTTGTTTTTCCAATTTGAATCATTGCTGTAAATTTTAACGAAAGTACAATTTAAATGCCGAACGATGTTAATAATTTAATTTATTAAACTACTCAATAATTGATACTATAGTTTCAATAGTTTGATACAGAAAAAATTTGTTAAACTAATCTCAGTTTATTATATTTAAAGATTATTTAACAGGATTTAATTATTACTATGAGAAAAATATATTTAATAATTTTAATTACAAGTTTATTTAATAATTTTTATGGGCAAATAACCACATCAATTAATCCGTCGCTTGCGCAAATGCAAGCTTTATTGCAAGGCAACGGGGTAGTTGTTTCTGGTTTAACAATTACTTGCCCTGCGGGAGGATATGCAACGTTTGCAAATGGAGCAAGCACTTTAGGAGGAACACTTAATTCTGGAATATTACTAACTACTGGAAGTGCGAGTTTAGTTTCAGGTCCCAACCCAAACACAACATCTAATAATTTAAGTTATGATGCTTTAGCTCCAGGTTCTGCCTTGGGAAATAGCTTTGCTGGCGGATCGACTTTTGATGGTTGTTACATTAATTTTTTGTTAACTCCGAGCTGCGCTACATTAAGTATTAATTATGTTTTTGCTTCCGAAGAATATCCCGATTTTGTAGGAACGATTTATAATGATGTATTTGGTTTTGTTTTAAGTGGTCCAAATCCTGCTGGTGGCAATTACAATCAAACTAATATTTCTACAATACCAGGTTCAACAACTCCTGTTACAATTAACAATGTTAATGCTGGATCAAATGCCAGTTATTATATTCAAGCTCCGCCAAATTTAGAATACGATGGTTGTACAACAGTATTAACCGCTTCTGCAATAGTTGTACCTTGTCAGACTTATTCCATGACTATTGGAGTTTGGGATGATGGAGATGGTTCATTTGATTCTGGTGTATTTTTAGACGTTAATGGTTTGTCATGCGCAAATCAACCTTCTTTAGTTGCCACCGTAAATCCTACAACAACTTGTGGTCCTCAAACGGTAACTTTAACTGCAACTGGTGGTTTTGCAATAGGTTCCTACACATGGTCTGCGCCTGCATCGGGAGGGCTTACTGCCACAACAGGTTCCGTGGTTACCGCCAATCCCACAGCTGCTACAACTTACACCGTACAATATTCAGACATTAATACTTGCCTAGGATTCCCAGTTACAACTACTGTTTCAATTGGTTTCACCAATCCACCAGCATTGCCTGTAAGTCAAAGTCCTGCAGGGTCAATCTGCACAGGACAAAGTGCGACGCTAACTGCAAATGGTGGAGCAGGCACTTATTCATGGTCACCAGGAACTGGGCTTAGCACAACTACTAATTCAGTTACAGTTTGTACACCAACTATTACAACAACATACACAGTTACTAAATCTGTTGGTTCATGTATAAGTTCAACGGTCATTACAGTTACTGTAGGCAGCCCATCAGTTTCAGTTACTCCATCCGTTTCAACTATTTGTGCAGGCCAAAGCCAAGTTTTATCTGCAAGTGGTAGTGGCCCATTTAATTGGGTCGCCAGTAGTGGATTGTTTCCTGTAGCTGCTGCCAATGTTACAGTTTCTCCAGCAGTAACCACTACATACACTGTAAAATCAGGTGTAGGAAGTTGCACAACATCTGCCGTCGCTATTGTAAATGTATCAAGCGCATCACCAATAACTATCACGCCATCTTCATCTACAATTTGTGTAGGACAGAGTGTTTCTTTAACATCTTCAGGTTCTGGTCCATATACGTGGACTGCAAGTAGCGGGACAAATCCTACAGGTACGGCTAACGTTACTGTTTCACCTACATCTACAACAATTTATACTGTTATATCAGGAATTGGAACGTGCACAACTTCTGCAACTGCCACTGTAAACGTACCTCCACCAATTCAAGTAACAGTTACTCCTAATTTTTCTGCCATTTGTGCTGGCCAAAGTGTCGCCCTTTCTGCAACTGGATTTGGTCCGTTTGGATGGACGGCAAGTAGTGGAACCAATCCAACAAGTGCAGCTAATGTTACCGTTTCACCTACTTCTACAACTACTTATACCGTCATTTCTGGAACAGGATCTTGCACAACATCTGCCGTCTCAACCATCTCAATTTCATTAACCCCTTCAATTGCTATCACACCTTCCTTATCAACTATCTGTTTAGGACAAAGTCAGGTTTTATCTTCAAGTGGTGCTGGACCATTTAATTGGTCTGCTAGCTCAGGAGCAACGCCACCTGCTGCTGCAAATGTAACTGTTACGCCTACTACAACTACAACTTATACAGTCCTTTCAGGTAGTGGGACTTGCACTGCATCCGCAGTTGCAACCGTTTCGCTGTCGATACCGATTGCTACAACCATTACACCTGCGCAATCATCGATTTGTTCAGGGCAAAGTCAAACTCTAACAGCATCTGGTGCTGGACCTTTTACTTGGATTGCAAGTAATGGCCCAAACCCAATAAGTGCTGCAATAATAGTAGTTACTCCAACAATAACAACCACATACACAGTTATCGAAGGCAGTGGTGCATGTTCCTCATCTGCAGTTGCATCTGTAACAATTGTAAATACGCCTACAATGACCATCTCGCCAACAAATACAATAATTTGCAACGGTCAATCAGCGTCTTTAAGTGTTATAGGAAGTGCAGGCCCTTTCACATGGACTGCTAGTTCAGGGGCAAATCCACCTCCCACTGGCGCGGTAAATGTTACTCCAACAGTAACGACAACTTATACTGTTTTATCGGGAATTGGAACTTGCACCTCATTAGCAGTAGCAAGTGTTAGTGTTTCACCAGCGATAACAGTATCTATAACTCCAAGCAATACAACAATTTGTAGTGGTTCTTCGACTAGTTTAACAGTATCTGGAGCTACAAGTTATACCTGGTTTCCAAGCTTAAGCAATAGTTTAACCCTAGTTGTTTCGCCAACATCAACTAATATTTATTCAGTTGTTGGTACAAATGGCGTTTGTGTAAATTCTGCTACTGCAATTGTTAATGTTACATCAGTAGCAACAAGTGTAAATTCTAGTTCGTCTTTTTATTGCCTAGGAGCTTCACCAGTAAATTTAACAGCTAGTGGAGCAACAACCTATTCGTGGTCACCTGCAAATAATTTAAACTCAACTCTTGGAGCAGTTGTCACTGCAACGCCTGCCGCATCAATAGTTTATTCAGTTACAGGAACAACTGGTAATTGTAGTTCAACCCAAACGATAGCAATATCAGTTCCGCCACAAACAGCAATTACTTCAACAACTAGTAATTCAATTATTTGTGTTGGAGTAATAACCCCTACCCTAAACGCATTTGGTGCAAGTACTTATACGTGGCTACCTTTTTCAACTAGCTCATCATCATTAACAGTAAATCCAACTATAACGACATCATATACAGTAATGGGCCAAACTTCTGCAGGATGTTTAACATTACCATCTATAATAACGGTTAGCGTTTTACCTACAATTAATCCTACCTTAAGTACAAGTAGTCCAACACTGTGTTTAACTAAAACAGTTTCTATAATTGCTAACCCTATAAGCTCTGGATTAACATATAGTTGGCAGCCAGCTTCAGCAATTTTAGGAGCGAGTAATACATCTTCTATAATTGCCAAACCAACTAGCACTTCAGTAGTAATTTATACGGTCACTATTTCAAATGGCTTTTGCGTAGGCACAAACACTATTCAATTGCAAGCATTTATTGCTCCTGAAGCAAATTTCATTACTTTAAATAATGATACAATTTGTGTGGGAGGTTGCGTAACATTCAGTTCAACTTCAACTGGAAGTTTACCAATGACATATAGTTGGTTATATGAAGGTGGAGTTGGAACATCGTCAGTTGGTGCAACACCAGAAGCTTGTTATCCTTCAGCTGGTAATTTTTCAGTAACATTAATTGCTACAAATGGCTGTAGTTCCGATACAATGATGAAAAGCAATTTTATTAACGTATATGATATGCCAATTATTATAGCTTATGGTGATACTACCCTAAATATTGGTGAAAGCACTGAAATTTTTGTAACAGGAGGTCTCAGTTACTTTTGGTATCCAAATAATAGCTCTATCGCTTGTATAACTTGCTCTAACACAACAGTGCAACCTACAGTTTCTACCAATTACATAGTTGTTGGTTCTAATTCCCAATATTGTCAAGCGCAAGATACGGTCAAAATAATTGTTGATGTAAATTGCGGTGATTTCTTTATTCCAAATGTTTTTTCTCCAAATGATGATGGGTTAAACGACTTTATTAACGTTCACGGCAGATGTATTACTACTTACAATCTTCAAATATTTAGCAGATGGGGAGAGAAAGTTTTTGAGACTTCAAACATAGAAAATAGTTGGGATGGAACGTATAAAGGCAAAAAAATGGATACAGGAGTATTTGTTTATAAAGCAGATGGTGTTTCGATAGATGGAAAATCATTTAAATTTAAGGGAAACATAACTCTTATTAGATAAATTAAAATCAATTATAAAATTTAAACTAAATATAAATTTCAAACTATGATGAACATGCTTAGAATTTATTTATTGCTATTTATAATAACAACTGCAAATTCATTTGCACAAACTACCTGTACTACATCTGCTGCATTTTGTGCAAATAACACAACAGGATCAACTTTCCCTGCAGGAGTTAATAACGGTAGTGCCGCCGCAGGACCAGATTACGGATGCTTATTAACTACACCAAATCCTGCATGGTATTATTTCCAAGTATCCTCCAGCGGAACAATTATTATTGGGATTGCAGGAACAGGAGGTTTAGATGTAGATTTTATTTGTTGGGGACCATTTACTTCACCTAATGGAAATTGTGGTAACTTAACAGCAGGAAATACAGTGGATTGTAGTTATTCATCAAGTGCTACTGAAACTTGTACAATAAATAATGCAATTGCTGGTCAATATTACACGCTCTTATTAACAAACTTCGCTAATCAGGCACAAAATATTAATTTTAATCAAGTTGGGGGAAGTGGATCTACAAATTGTAGCTTGATTGCACCCGTCACCAGTGCCACCATTTGTGCAGGACAAAGTGCCACAATATCAGCAAACACTAATTTAACTAACCCCACATTTTTATGGAGTCCGGGAGGGCTCACCACCCAAACAATAGTCGTATCGCCAGCTAGTACTACCATCTATTCTGTTACCGTCAATGGACTCAACGCGTCAAATACTCCTACTACTATTACAGGAAGTGGTACCGTTACCGTAAGTTCTCCGCCATCCGTGGCAATAACGCCAGCTTCCTCCTCTATATGTTTAGGGCAGAGTATTGGACTATCTTCATCGGGTCCTGGTCCATTTGTTTGGACCGCAAGTTCAGGAGCACCGCCAAGCGCAGTAGCAAATGTTACAGTGACACCAAATATTACAACTACTTACACTGTAACATTTGCT
>JBIKOX010000094.1:0-11070 GCA_044357775.1 Bacteroidia bacterium
TTTTGTTACTTAAACTTACTTTTACTTTCTATGTATCTGCGGTTAATATTACTATTCTAAATTTTTCAGTTTTTTTAAATTATCAAACTCTAATTTATAAAATATAAATATAAACAAGGCTAATAATATATTATTCAAAATCAATTTTAAAATTGTGTTTTCTATTCCTCTAAAAAATAGCGAGATAACATATAAACTTAGCGCTAAAAAAGTAAAAACAAATATGCTTCGTAAATTATATTTTACTGGATAATATTTTTGTCCTAATACGTACGAAACAATCATCATAAAGCAATAAGAAACTAATGTAGCCCATGCACAAGCCATAAAACCAAATTTAGGAATTCCAATAAAATTAATAACTAATGTAATTACTGCACCTAAAATTGTAATTATTGCTCCAAACTTTGTTTGTCCGGTTAACTTAAACCAAATAGATAAATTCCAATAAACCCCCACGCATAAATTAGCTAATAATAAAATAGGAACAACGCCCAGCCCTACCCTAAATTTTTCGCTAATGGCAAATTGAATCCATGATAAGTTCATCATTGTTGCTAAAAACAAAAACAAGCAAAATAATACGTAATACTTCATTACTAGCGCGTTTAGTTTTTTTGAATCGTCATATTTTGCTCGGTTAAAAAAGAAAGGTTCTGCAGCATACTTAAATGCCGTTGTAAAAATAGTCATGAGCATTGCAATTCTGTAACACGCGCCATAAATGCCTAACTCTGTTTTTGCAACATCCTCTGGCAAAAGATATTTTAAAATAAATCGATCAAAGGTTTCGTTAATCATTCCAGCAAAACCAACAATTAATAAGGGCAATGCATAGCGCAACATTTGTTTCCAAAGTTCTTTATCAAATACATAATTAACTTCTATATAATCTTTAGCTAAAAATAATAAGCTAACAATATTAGCTAACAAACCAGCTAAAAACATATAGCCTACGCCGACTTCTGGATTATAAAATTTTGCGAACGTAGAATTTGGTTCATTAAAATAAGCAGGCTTGCAAATGTTAAAATAAAATATGCATACTACAACAAATACAAAAACGTTTAATAACTTGAGTGCACCAAATTTTTTGGCTTGGTTATTCAACCTTAATCGTGCAAAAGGAATTGCCATCAAAGCATCAGTTGCTACTATTAATACACACCAAATAATATAATTAGAATGTTCAGGCTCCTTTATAAAATTTGCTATGGAGCCAGAAAATACTATAAATAAAAAAGACAAGCCCGCCGTGCTTGCAAAAATAGATAGCAAAGCAGTTGAGTATACTTTTGCTTTATCTTCTATTTTATTTGAGAAGTTAAAAAAGGCGGTTTCCATGCCGTAAGTAAAAATAATATTTATGAAACTGATATAAGCATAAAACTCTGTGTTAGCAGATAACTCGGCAGGTTGTTTAAATATATAGGTTAAAACAAAAGAATAAAAAAATGTAATCACACGAGGAAGAACACTTCCTAAACCATAAACGGCTGTTTGCGATGCTAATTTTTTAAGAGGGTTTGACACTTTGCTGATTAATTAACTAAAAATAAGATTTTATTATGTAAAGTCTATCGTGTAGTTTTGAAGATATTAACGCTGTTTAGTTATTATGTTTTGGGCGTGTCCGCCAGCTAGCGGACCGTGCTTTTCGTTGCAATCTTTTTTAACACGCGCAGGCGTGATAAAAAAGGATTTCCTCTACAATCACTCACGCAGTAATCATAGGTAGTCAAATTAAATTTTCTACAAAGTTAAAGGCGCGTTAAGGATTGACTTGTAAATCCTTTTTTGTGATTACGCCTTAGCGTGGAACTAAAAAGATTGGAAAGGAAAGCCTGACACGCTCTTTTGCGGGTAACGCCCAAAATATTTTACCCTTTCATTTTTTCAATCAATTTGGTAGTTGAAAAACCATCTACTAATTGAATGGTAATTACTTTACCGCCCTTTGAAGTTACAATATCATAACCCACAATGTCCTCCGCTTTATAATCGTTTCCTTTTACTAAAACATCTGGTTGCACAAAACATATTAAATCGTAAGGAGTATCTTCATCAAATAAAATAATGGCGTCTACACATTCTAATGCTGATAAAATAATTGCCCTGGTATCTTCTGAATTAATAGGTCTTTCAGGTGATTTTCCTAAACGCTTTACCGAAGCATCGGTATTTAATCCTAAAATTAATTTGTCGCCCAAATCTCTTGCGTGGCATAAATATTCAACATGCCCGCGATGTAAAATATCAAAACACCCATTCGTAAATACAATTTGTTGAGAATGTTTATTCCACTCTTGCAATAGAGTATTAAGTTTATCTTTAGATACAATTTTATCGGATAACTTTTTATGAAACGACATTTGCATTTGATTTATTAATAATTGGTAATAGAATCAGACTTAATACTCCCAACGTAACCACTAAAATAAATTGTGAGGTCCAAGCCATCCAAGGAAAAGAAAATGCAGCTATTTGCTCAACTCCATAATAGGTAAGTAAAGCTGTAATAATGGCTGGATAAGCTCCTAAGCCGCCCGGCGAAAAAACTACTCCAAAGGTGCCAAATAATAAAAGCACCAAGCACTCTGCCTGACCAAGATTTGAAGTGCCTGTAAATGCAAAAAAACATACATATAAGCTATAAAAGTACGACGCCCAAATAGCGATACTTAGTAATATAAATTGAAATTTTTTATCAATATCTTTTACTGAACTTAATCCTTTGCCAAATCCTTTGATAATGTTTCCTAATTTTCCACTTAGCAATCCTTTAATTTTTTTTCGAACTAAAAAGAAACCAATTGCAACAACGATTAAGATTGTAATTAAAATAATAAATTTTGTGGGATGCTCTGTTATTCCTTTAAATTTAAGCATCATGGGATTGTAAATGTACGTTGCTGTTAAATCTTTTAATTGAGAAAATTGAGCGAATAGGGTTAAAAAAAAGATTAATATTAAGATTAATAAATCAACAATTCGTTCCGTTATAACTGTGCCAAGTGCAACTTCAAATGGCACATTATCATATTTTGTTGCCAAAGTGCAGCGCGATATTTCACCCATGCGAGGTAATCCATAATTAGCAAAATAACCAACTATTACCGCGCCTACGGCATTGATTGGTTTTACCGAATAACCAGCAGGTTTTAGCAAATAATTCCAACGAAATGCTCTTAAAAAATGACTAAAAAAAGCAATGACTATGGAGATGCTAACCCAAAAATAATTAGCGGTTTTAAAAGAATCCATAATTTTTTCTTTCTCGCTCCATACAGAACGAAAAGAAAGCCAAACTAATAAAATTCCTATCCCTAATAAAACAATAAATTGAATAATAGATTTTGTACTTTTATTCATCAAAATTATTTTAAGCGATTTGTTATAGTATCCGGAAAAACAACCCATGGCCTAAATAGTTTGGCTTCCTCAAAATCCATCGCTGCGTATGAAATAACAATGACTACATCTCCAATACTAACTAATTTAGCCGCTGGGCCATTCAGGCAAATTACCCCACTACCTCGTTGACCTTTTATTACATAAGTGATAAAACGAGCGCCATTGTTTTTATTTAAAATATGAACCTGTTCGTTTTCAATAAAATTAGCAGCATCCATTAAATCTTCGTCAATGGTAATACTTCCTATATAATCTAATTCTGCTTGTGTTACTGTTACACAATGCAATTTAGACTTCATTACTTGAATTTGCATCATGCCGCAAATGTAACTATTTAACCACAAAGAACATAAAGAATAATACCACATAAAACAATTAATTTTTGAATAGTATCTTCCTTTTATAAATCAAAGCAATCTGGTATAAAAGCTTCATCTAAACTTCAAGCGAAATTTCTTTTTGGTATTCCTTAAATTAGTTGCATTTTTACTTCTAAATTTAATTTATATGAACTACAAACTGCTATTATTTGCAACTACCCTTTTTGGTTTTGTTGTTGCTTGTTCAACCTCAAAAAAAACGACTAAGGCTGCCGACTCACCAATAACAATGGGAGAGCCCGCTATTAATTTAGATACAATTAGAGTTTTAGCGGATGAGGCGCCTAAAAAGAAAATTTATCAGGCTACCGAAACAAAGAGTAGTGATATTATTCATACAAAATTATGGGTGAGCTTTGATTGGCAAAAATCGCAATTAATTGGTAAAGCAGAATTACAGGTAAAACCCTATTTCTACACAACTAATATGTTGTATTTAAATGCACGCGGCATGGAGATTAAATCTGTAAAATTAGCTGAAAAAGAAGTAAAGGAATTTTTTATACATAAAGGAGGTAAGCCAGGAGTTGCTAAAGATGTCTTTATTGAAAAATCAATAACTTATACATATGAAAACGATTCTTTAAAAATAAATTTAGGAAAAGAATATACTTCTAAAGAAAACTACTACGTGACGATAGACTATATTTCGAAACCTAATGAGTTAAAATCTGGCGGAAGTGCTGCTATATCTGATGATAAAGGACTTTATTTTATTAATCCAACAGGTAAAGATCCTAATAAAATGCCTCAAATTTGGACGCAAGGCGAAACTCAATCTAATTGCACTTGGTTTCCAACTATTGATAATCCAAATGAAAAAATGACGAATGAAATTTATATGACGGTTGATGATAAATACACCACCTTATCTAACGGTTTATTAACTGATGCTAAAAAAAATACGGATGGCACTCGAACAGATCATTGGTTAATGGATATGCCACATGCACCTTATTTAGTGATGATGGGAGTTGGCGAATTTAAAAAAGTAACCGATGAACCTTGGAATGGAAAAGAAATTTCATACTACGTAGAGAAAGAATTTGAGCCACACGCTAAGGCCATTTTTGGAAAAACAAAAAAAATGATTGAGTTTTATTCCACTCGATTAGGTGTTCCGTATCCTTGGCAAAAATATGCGCAAATAGTAGCTAGAGATTATGTGAGCGGCGCTATGGAAAACACAACAGCAACTTTGCACGGAGACTTTGTTTGCTATCAAACAACCCGCGAAATAATAGATGGTGCAAAAGGAGAAAGTACGATTGCTCACGAATTATTTCATCAATGGTTTGGTGATTTAGCAAGTTGCGAAAGTTGGAGTAACTTAACTTTAAACGAATCGTTTGCTACTTATGGCGAATATTTATGGGAAGAATTTGAATATGGAAGAGATGCTGCTGATGATCACCATGCAGATTCGCGCTTTGGATACTTCGCTCAATCGGGACAAAAACAAGCTGATTTAGTGCGTTTTGATTATGCTAGTCGCGAAGATATGTTTGATGCGTTTAGTTACAATAAAGGCGGTCAAATACTTCATATGTTGCGCAAATATGTTGGCGACGATGCTTTTTTTACATCTTTAAAATTATACTTAGAAAAAAATAAATTTAAAACAGCCGAGGCTCATGATTTACGATTAGCATTTGAAGAAACAACCGGTGAAGATTTAAATTGGTTTTTTAACGAATGGTATTTTGCAAAAGGTCATCCAGAATTAGAGGTCAAAAAATCATATGACGCTTCCACTAAAAAATTAAAAATTGACATTACTCAAACACAAGATTTTAAAGTATCTCCATTATATAAATTACCAATTTACATTGACATCTATTCAGGTGGAAAAAAAGAACGCAAACTTATTTGGATTGACGATCTAAAAAACTCATTTACATTTGATGTCGCTTCCAATCCAGAATTAGTAAATATAGATGCTGAGCGCCAGTTATTAGCGCAAATGGATTACACTAAAACAAAAGATGAATATGTGTTTCAATATAAAAATGCTAAACTATGGGGAGATAGAGAGGAATCCATAAATTATTTTAAAGAACACATGAATGAGACGGATGTTTTTGACTTAGTTAAATATATAGCTCAAAATGATTCTTGGAGAAAATTTAGAAGCGACGCCTTAGCTATATTAAGTGAAAATGGTAAAGAAAAGGAATTGGAATTAAAACCTTTATTTATTAGCATATCAGAAAAAGATAGTAATACAAGGGTGCGCGCCGCAGCCATTAAAGCGTTATCTTCAAATTACAAAGGTGATGATTTAAATGCCTTATATGAAAAAGCATTAAATGAACAATCTTATGCTATTGTATCAGAAGGCTTTGATGCTATTGCAAAAGTAAATCCTGAATTAGCCATGAAAAAAGCATTGGCTTTAGAAAATGAACCTTCAAAAGAAATTATTTATTCTATAGCTGATTTATATGCCAAAAATGGTACAGACGAAAAACACTCCTACTTTAAAAAAGTAAAAAATCAATTTAATGGTTTCGAATTAATGGCTTATGGAAACATTTACGGTAAATTTTTAAAACGTTGCACAAAGCCTGAAACTGCTATTGATGGCGCAAACGAAATTGCAAAAATAGGCACTAGCGATAATAAATACGTTAAATATGCGGCTCAAAAAGTAATGAAGGATAATTTACTAAATGTTTGGCAAGACAAAGAAGATAAATTGAAGACTAAAATCGAAAAAGCAAAAACGGATGCAACTATTGGTGATGTTACTAAAATGACTGAAGAATTAAAAACAGTATCTGACACTAAAAAACAAATTTTAGATTTATATAATTCGATTAAGAAGTAATTTTAAACACATAGTCTGCTGTTATAGCGAACTTGATCCAACATCTTATATAGATTAATTTAAAGAAATGCACATATCAATATAAACTAAAACCTCAATATTACGTCATGCTGAACTTGATTCAGCATCTTCTTATAACATGAAATTAACAAATGCTTTTGTACATATAATGTCAAACAAAAATTTAACCACATTTTATACAGGAGTAACAAACGATTTAGAAAGAAGAGTTCAAGAACACAAAAATGGTGATGGTTCAGAATTTACTTCAAAATATAAATTAACATATTTGGTTTATTATGAAATGATAGGTGATATTAAAACAGCAATACAAAGAGAAAAACAATTAAAAAACTGGCATAGAGAATGGAAAATCTATTTGATAAACAAACTAAATCCTAAAATGCTTGATTTAGCAATAGATTGGAATTAAAAAAATAAACTAAACTAGGGATGCTGAATCAAGTTCAGCATGACGAACTAAACTAAAAAAATGAAAAAATTAATAATAATATCAAGTTTTGCAATAGCTAGCATTTCAATTGCGCAAGAAAAACTCCTTACCATTCAAGACGCTGTTTTAAAAGGTAGAACCAGCTTAGCGCCAAAGCGTTTACAAGTATTAGGATTTATAAAAGACTCTAATAAATTTGCTTATATTGATAACAACGTTATAAAAGTTGGCGACAATGCCAGAGGAAAAACAACAGACGTTCTTTCGTTGAAGGACTTAAATGGAGTTTTAAAATCAAATAGTAAAGACACATTAACTGCGCTAACAAATATTTCATGGAAAAATGCTAATCAGTTTTATTTCTCCAATAAAAAAGGTGAGCTATTATATTCTTTAGATAAAAAAAATATTTCTGAAACAGACAAAAAAGCAGAGCCAACTTCTTTAGAAGAATATTTAAAAGAACCTGTAACTGGCGCTTACTCTTATTGCAAAGATTATAATTTATTTGTTGTAAAAGATGGGAAAGAAAATCAAGTAACAACAGATGGGTCCTCCAAAATTGTCTACACTGGGCAAAATGTACATCAAAATGAATTTGGTATTGATGGAAAAAACTTTTGGAGTCCTAAAGGAAATTATTTAGCTTTTTACAGAATGGATCAATCTGCAGTAACTGATTATCCAATTATTGATTGGACAACTCGTCCTGCAAAAAACGAAAATATTAAATATCCAATGGCCGGAAACAAAAGCCACCACGTTACATTAGGAATTTATGATGTAAACACTAACAAAACTATTTATGTAAAAACAGAAGGAGATCCTGAACAATACTTAACAAATATTGCTTGGAGTCCTGACGAAAAACATATTTATATTGCCATATTAAGTCGTACACAAAACGATATGAAATTAAATGAATATGATGCAGCAACAGGAAATTTTGTTCGCACCTTATTTGAAGAGCATGATGACAAATACACAGAGCCTTTACATCCTATGTTATTTGTAAAAAATAATCAAACTCAGTTTATTTGGCAAAGTCGTAAAGATGGATACACACATTTTTACTTATATGATATTAGTGGTAAATTAATAAAGCAATTAACGAAAGGTAATTGGGAAGTAAAGATGGAAAATGGATTTGATGAAAAGGGAGAACGTTTGTTTTTTCATGCTAATGATCAAAGCCCCGTTAACCAAGATTTTTATAGTGTAAACTTAAAAAGTGGAGTTGTAACAAAAATAACAAATGGTAGTGGTTTCCACAATTGCATTATAGATGAAAAAGGAAATTACGTGCTTGATAATTTTTCAAGCACTAATACTCCAAGAGAATACTATGTCATCAATACCTCAACAAAAAAATCAACTGCAATTTATAAAGCAGATAACCCGATTAAGGATTACAAATTAGGAAGCTGGAATTTATTTACTATTAAAAATAACGAAGGAACCGATTTATATTGTCGTTTATTTAAACCAGTCAATTTTGATTCAACAAAAAAATATCCGGTTTTAGTGTATTTATATAATGGGCCGCATTCGCAAATGGTAACAAACACTTGGATGGCAGGCGGCGAATTGTGGTACCAATACATGGCTGAAAAAGGCTTTATCATTTTTACGTTAGATGGAAGAGGAACTTCATACCGAGGAAAAGCATTTGAACAAGCAACTCACAGACAGTTAGGAACTAAAGAAATGGAAGATCAATTAACGGGTGTTGACTATTTAAAATCATTACCTTATGTTGATGCTAAAAGAATTGGAGTTCATGGATGGAGTTTTGGTGGTTTTATGACAACAACATTAATGACACGCTCTCCTGAAACATTTAAAGTAGGTGCAGCAGGCGGACCAGTAATTGATTGGACCTACTATGAAATTATGTACACCGAGCGTTATATGGACTCTCCGCAAGATAACAAAGAAGGTTATGAAAAAAACAATTTATTAAACTACGTAGACAAACTAAAAGGAAAATTATTAATGATACATGGCGCTCAAGATCCAGTAGTTGTATGGCAACACAGTGTTTTATATCAAAAGAAAGCAGTTGATAAAGGTATTCAATTGGATTACTATTTATACCCAGGGCACGAACATAATGTTTTAGGAAAAGATAGAGCTCACTTAATGGAAAAAATAACGAATTACTTTATTGATCATCTATAGTGCCAGATTTAAGATAAAAGACATAAGATAAAAGATTGCTTTAACTTTGCATCAAGAACTTTCAAAACTTTCAAACTTTCAAAACTTTTATTATGGACTTTACAAAATACAACCATACAGTTACAGAACGATTTATTCGTTATGCAAAAATTGATACACAATCTGATCCTGATTCTGATACTTGTCCAAGTACCATGAAACAAAAAAACTTAGGAAAGTTATTGGTAGAAGAATTAATTTCAATGGGAATAAAAGACGCCGAAATGGACGAACTAGGGTATATATATGCCACTGTTCCATCAAACACAACAAAGCAAGTGCCTGTAATTTGCTTTTGTTCGCATATGGATACTTCACCTGATTGCAGCGGAGAAAATGTAAATCCTATTATTCATGTAAAGTATGATGGACATGACATTGTATTACCAAATGATACAAACCAAATCATCAAATTTTCGGAGCACCCTGATTTAGCAGCTCAAATAGGAAATGATATTGTAACAACTGACGGCACAACATTATTAGGCGCTGATAATAAAGCCGGTTTAGCAGAAATTATGGATGCTGCCAATTATTTAATGCATCATCCGGAAATAAAACATGGCGATATTCGTATTTTATTTACACCTGATGAAGAAATTGGAAGAGGAGCAGATAAGGTTAACATAAAAAAATTGGGCGCACAATATGGTTATACCATGGACGGCGAAAGTTTAGGGCATTTAGAAAATGAAACCTTTAGTGCAGATAGCGTAACCCTCATCATTAATGGCATTCCAACGCATCCAGGTTTTGCAAAAAATAAAATGGAACATTCTATTAAAATTGCAGCAGAAATTATTAATCGCATTCCAAAAGATAAAACACCAGAAACAACCGAAAAGAAACAACCGTTTATTCATCCAACATCTATTAATGGAGGATTAGAACAAGTGGAAATTAAATTTATTATTCGGGCATTTGATACCGCAACTCTTAAAGCGTTAGAAGCAGAATTAGAAGAAATCACAAAATCTGTTTTATCAAACTATAAAAAATCTAGCTACGAATTTAAAGTAATCGAGCAATACCGTAACATGAAAGATGTATTAGATACGTGTTACCATGTTGTAGAGTATGCTCTTGAAGCAATTAATAGAACAGGAGTAAAACCAGTCCTCTCAAGTATACGCGGTGGCACAGATGGTTCTCGTTTATCGTTTATGGGTTTACCTTGTCCTAATATTTATGCTGGCGAACATGCTTTCCATAGCAAATTAGAATGGGTAAGTGCGCAGGATATGCAAAAAGCAACTCAAACCATTGTACATTTAGCCATGATTTGGGAAGAAAACACTAAATAGTGTCAGAAAGAAAACACCTCTTTTTTAAAAATGCGAGAATTATTTTGAGAAAAATGGGGTGAAAAAATGGATAATTTACTTTTAAAAAAAATCGCTGAGCGTTTTATGTCGTTTTTTATTTTTCCTCAACAAGAAAACATATCCTTTTTTACAGCAAGACGCACGTTCCCTATTATTGTTTTTTTATTTTTATTGAATATCCGTAATTATACCTAAAATGAGTATATTAGCAGTATGACATTATTAGAGTTTAGCAAAAGATTTCCAACTGAGAAAAGTTGTCGTTTACATTTTAAATCTGTTAGAGATAAGCAAGGAGTAAGTTGTAAAAAATGTGCTCATAAAGAACATTATTGGTTACAATACAAAGAGCAATACGAATGTAAAAAATGTAAGTTTAGAACTACATTAAGAAGTGGGACAGTAATGGAGAATAGTAATATGCCATTTAAAAAATGGTATATAGCC
>JBIKOX010000096.1:0-10967 GCA_044357775.1 Bacteroidia bacterium
CTTCATCTATATCGTCACCCATAAAGCTAATTAGCTTTTCCTTAACCGAACTATTTCCTTTGGGCAAAAAAGATTCCAACAAATCAGTGTAGGTTAATGTATGAGTATTTTTAATTTTGTAGGTATCGTCGGTTAAACCCAGTTTCACAAACACATTCCAAGCTTTGCAATAACCTGGCATTCTTAAAGTGCCGCGCAACATGGTGCTTGCATCGTTTAATCCATAAGGTTCTCTATAACCAATACTATCACGATTTGCGTATGCATCAAACTTACCATATCCCTCCACTTCAATGGTTTCTGTTTGAGTATAAATACGATTATAAGGGATGAATTTTAATTTACTTTCTTCTATAAATTGTGCCGTCCCCTGCCCTGCTAAAATAACATTCCGAGGATTCCAGCTAAACTTATAACCCCACGGATTATCATTACTTTCGGGCGCAACTAAACCTCCACAAAACGATTTAAAGCTGATTATTTTTCCACCTTTTTCATGAATTTCGTGAATCACTTTCATTGCCGAAGCATGATCAATTCCCGGATCTAAACCACACTCATTTAACAATAATAGATTTTTTTGTTTTGCTTCCAAATCCAAGTCTTTCATATCCTGACTCACATAACTTGCCGTTGCAATATGTTTTCCTAAACGCACACAATCTCTTGCAACATCACCATGCATAAAAGCGGGTAACATTGAAACTACAAAATCTGATTGTTTTATTAACTCTTCTCTTAATGAAATATTGTTTACATCAAATTCAACCGCTGTGGCAACATCCAAATAAGCAGTAATTTTTGACTCAACAGCTTTTTTATTAGCATCTGCAATTGTGATATGCCATGAATAGGTTTTAGCGTTCGATAAAAAATAATCAATTAAACTTGATGAAGAGCGGCCAGCGCCAATTATTAATATTTTGCTCATAAAATAAATTCTACACAAAAATAACCTTAAATTTGTTATCAAAAGGTATTATGTTTCAAAAAATAAAAGTCCTGTTTTATATTCTTTTTTATGGACTTTCTATTCAATCCCAAAATAATTCGTTAGTTATTTTTAGTGAGTTTGGATCTCCATTTTATTTAAAAGTGAATCACGAACAAATCAACAAAATAGCTCAATCAAATCTTAAGGTTTTTAATTTAACTAGCGGAGTTAATTTAATTGAAATTAAATTCCAAGTTGATGATAAACAAATTGAACTTAAAGATTCTATTTTAATTAGCAGCAATTCTAAATTATTAGGTAAAGAACTTACCTATGTTTTGAAAGAAAAAGAAGGTAATGTACAACTGCAATTTAAATCAATCTCCAATCAATCTGGGCCCTCGGTTCCGCCAGTTCCTGAAGCACCAAAAGAAGTTATTCCATTAATTGACAATAGTATTTACGGCAATTTATATCAAGCTGTAAATAATAAACCGAATTTTTATAATAATTACGATGATGAAACTTCAACTTGCAAAGTACTTTTAACAGACAAGGATATTACGTATGCCATTAATTTATTTAAAAAAGTAAATGATGGCGAAATTGCTTATAAATATCTTAATCAAATTTTAGAATTAAACTGCTATACAGTTTTACAATTAAAAAATTTATTAGAATTTACAGTCATTGATATAGACCGATTAAACTCAGCAAAAAAAGGTTATACACATATTTTGGATGTAGAAAATATTTCGACTTTGTTTGCTATATTTAAATATCAAACGATGAAAGAATCTTTTTTTTCGTTTATAAAAGACCAAGAAAACATAAAAAAACAAAAAAGCTTAAATTGCAAATCACCAATTAGCGATTCAAAATTTGATGACCTATTGGCTAAAATAAAAAAAGCACCTTACGAAAATGAAAAATTAATTGTTTCCAAAAAATTATTAATTGAAGTTTGCTTATCAAGTTCTCAAATAATAAAATTAAGTGAGTTATTTACGCATGATAGAGAAAAGTTAGAATTTATGAAAACAGCCTATGCTATTTTAACTGACAAAGAAAATGCAACACTTTTAGCAGATCAATTTCAATTTAAAGAAACTAAGGAAGAATTATTAAAATATATTACTAAATAAAATGAACTTAAAAAAACTAACTTTAATAGGATTACTTGGAGCAATAGCTGTGGCTTTAGGAGCTTTGGGCGCACACTTTTTAAAAGGTAAATTATCTACCGGTTTAATTACTCCCGACCAATTAAATGGCTTTGACACAGCCGTTAAATACCAAATATATCATGTATTAGCAATGCTTGCTTTATATTTATTTTCAAAACACAATACTCATAAATATATTAATTGGGCCTTTCATAGTTTTTTAATTGGGATAGTCTGTTTTTCAGGGTCACTTTATTTTTTATGCACGCGAAATTTATTTGGTGCAGATTGGTTAAAAGTATTAGGTCCAATAACGCCAATAGGTGGTTTGTTTTTTGTTGCCGGCTGGATATTTATTGCCTTAGTTGGCTTAAAAAAAGATTCTAACTAGTGAATTTAAGCGGTGAATTAATTGCAATTCTAACTACACTTTGTTGGAGTTTAGGAATTTTTCCTTTTACCGAAGCGGCAAAGCGTATTGGTGTTGCCCCCGTCAATCAATTTCGTTTATTGTTAGCTTGGATTATTATTTCAATTGTTTTATTTTTTTGGAATGATTTAACTATTATTGAATTATTTAAAACACCCCAACCTTATCACTATGTATTTTTAGGTTTATCAGGTATCATTGGTTTCTCTATAGGAGATTATTGCAGTTTTACGTCTTTTAAATTATTGGGTCCAAAATTAGGCAGCCTATATACAACCTTTGCACCAGGAACTGCTTTATTAATTGGATACATTGCATTAAATGAAAGTGTAAACCTTATTGGGATTTTAGGAATGTTGATAACTGTTTCGGGTGTTATTTGGCTAACCTTATCAAAAAAAGATTCAAGTGCTGCTTTAAAAATTGGGTATACCAGAGATAAAAAAGGTATTGTTTATGGTATTATTGGAGCATTATGTCAAGGCACAGGTTTAGTTCTGTCTAAATACGGTATGGATTATTATTCAGATAAGTTACCAACCATGCATGCCGTTTGGATTCGTTTATTATTTGCCTTTTCAGCAGCCTTCATTGTTTCAGCTTTCGCTGGAAAATTAAAATCAAATAGTGTACCCATTTTTACAAATGAAAAAAACAACTTACCGTTTATGTTTTTCGGCACTTTATTAGGACCAGTAATTGGAGTAACTCTTTCGTTAGTTGCCATACAGACGTTAGAAGTAGCAGTGGCTCAAACCATATTTGCATTATTACCATTATTTGTTTTGCCAATCAGTTTCATTATTTACAAAGAAAAAATTACCACGCAGGCAATCTTTGCTTGTATTATTTCGTTGGGCGGAGTTTTATTATTAATTTGGAGAAATAGGTTTTAACTGATAATTTAACAAAGTAATTCATAATAAAACATGCTTCAAAAAAAACACCATATTTATACAATATATAGTTTGTTGTTTTTATCGATCTATTTTGTTTTTTTTCAACATTTAGATAGTTTTCACCTCAGAAATTGGGATGAATCTATGTTTGCTGTTAATGCCTATGAAATGAGCAATAATCATAATTATATTGTTCCTTTTTATAAAAACTTACCTGATATATGGAACTCAAAACCACCTCTACAACTATGGTTTCAGGTAGTATTTATTAAGCTAATTGGATACAATGAGTTAGCTGTTCGCTTACCATCAGCTTTGGCTAGTTCAGGCTCTGCATTAGTTTTATTTTTATTTTTTAAGAAAAGAACATCCATTGTTTTAGCTTTATGCGTATTTTTCGTATTCATAAGTTCTGGAGGAGTAGCTACCTTTCACGCTGGTCGAACTGGAGATGCTGATGCTTTGCTATCCTTTTTCATTTTGTGTTACTGCTTATCTTTTTATAAATACATCTTTGAAAACAATGAAAAATCTTTACTGTACTTTTTTATCTTTTTAACGCTAGCCTTTTTAACCAAAAGCATTGCCGCTTTTTTATTTATACCTGCAGTTTTAATTATTATTATTTATTTTAAAAAAATAAATAATGTATTAGCAAATAAATGGTTTTATATAGGAGTTTCATTGTTTTTAAGTATTAGTATTGGCTATTTTTTTTTAAGAGAATCTCAAAATAATGGATATATTAATTCTTTAATTAACAATGATATCAAAAAGTTTGCTTTTCAAATAGATTCACACAAAGAACCCTTTGATTTTTATATTAATAATTTTTTTAGTTATCGTTTTATCTATTTTTTAATAGTATGGCCAGGCTTATTATTACTACTAATAAATCAAAAGCATAAAGAAAAGACCTTGTTTCTTGTGCTTTTTTTTATGTCCTACTTTTTAATTATATCTTTTTCAACAACAAAATTAGAATGGTACGATTTACCATTATTTCCATTTCTTTCAGTTTTTTCAGCGTATACAATATATTACACTTATTCAAAAACTAAATATTTACAAACTACAATGAATTGCACTTTATTTTTATGTTTTACTTTTTCAATTCCTTGTTATTTTGCATTTAGAAATGCTTATAAAAGTGAAATTAATCCAGCTGAAAAAAAACTAGAAATATTAACGGAGTACGCTTTTAAAAACTCAAAAAATAATGCGTTAAACGATATTGTTTTTTTAACACCAGATTTTGATAGAGCATTATATTTTTACAAATACAAGTTAAATACTAAAGGCTTGGATTTTCAAATAACAAAATCTATAGATGACATTCAAAATAACACTACTGTTATTGTTGCTAACGATTCCTTAAAATTGGCTTTGACCAAAAAATTCGATTGCCAAACGGTTGACTCCTTGCAATCTGCTATAAAATTTAATATTAAAGCCTTAAAGTAACTTTTAAATTTACATTAACTACAGTACTTAGTGGCTTAAACCAAAGCTATTTTGTTGAAATTTTGTAGTTTTTCGTTTTAAATAGAAAATTTCTTATCTTGGAGAGTTCTAAAAAATGAAAAAAATGAAATTTTTATATAGTCTTACTTTATTAGCGTTAAGCTTCAGTTTATTTTCTCAAAGAAGTAAAGATGGAGTTGGAACTATTAGTGCTGCGAACACGATAGTTAATGCTTACACATCATTAACAGCCGATGCTAATGCTGGCTCTACAACTATAAATGTGGCAAACTCTGCTAGTTTTAGCGTAGGTGATTTATTGCTAATAGTACAAATGCAAGGCACAAAGGTAAACGCCTTTTGGGAAGATGGTGTTTTTAACGATCCTAATAATTCAACATCTAACCCATCGCCAACAAATTTAGTTTATGGTGGAATTTTAGATTATTATACTTGCGGTAATAATGAATTTGCTGAAGTAACTTCCATACCAAATAGCACCAGTATTACATTAGATTGCTCTCTGAATAATAGTTATACCTATTCTGTAAATGTTAACGTTCCGGGTTCTTGGGGAAATCATACTGCTTACGGAAATGTTCAAGTAATCAGAGTGCCAAGATATAGTTCATTAGCAGTAATTGCAGGTGGTTCAATCACTTGTCCACAATGGAATGGAACAACGGGTGGAGTAGTTGCTGTTGAAACGGAGAACAATGTGGTTCTATCAAATTCACCATCCATAAATGTTAGTGGTAAAGGATTTAGAGGAGGTATAAAAGATAATGCATCTAGTGTTTTTGGAGGCAATAAATGGGGCGCGGTTAATAGAGATCAAGGCGGTTATAAAGGAGAATCTATTGCCGGGGATACAACCATATATAAAAATTATGCAGGTTTAATTGGCAGAGGATCACTTGCCAATGGAGGTGGCGGCGGAGACGCCCATAACTCTGGTGGTGGTGGTGGCGCCAATGGAGGAGTAGTAGCAAGTTATAATGGTAATGGAAATCCAAGCGCTGGTTTCAATACTCAATGGAATCTAGAAGTAGCGGGCTTTGCTACTAATACATCAAGTGGTGGTGGTAGAGGCGGTTATTCTTGGTCAAACAGTAATCAAAGTGTAACAACAAAAGCACCTGGAAATATATCCTGGGGAGGCGATAACAGAAGGAATTTTGGTGGCTATGGCGGAAGACCATTAGATTATTCATCAGGAAGAATTTATTTAGGCGGCGGAGGAGGCGCTGGAGATGGAAATGAAAATAAGGCTGGAGCAGGTGGAAATGGCGGTGGCATTGTTTTTTTAGTTTGTTATGGTAATTTAAGTGGTGCAGGAACTATTGTAGCTGATGGAGCAAATGGTTCAAACACATCAGCTGGCTGCACTAGTAATGATGGCGCTGGTGGTGGTGGTGGTGGTGGTACCATTTTATTAAAAGTTAATGGATCTATCTCTTTAACAGCTGGAACTGCATTAAGCGCTGTTGGTGGTAATGGCGGAAATGTGAATTTTAACTGTGGCACTTTACCAAATGTTGACAGTTATGGTCCAGGTGGAAGTGGCGGCGGAGGCTATATAGCAGCAACAGGCGCTATTCCATCTAATAATGTTACTGGAGGCACTAATGGTATCCAAACGGGTAACGGAAGTAATATAACAGCTAACTTTCCCCCTAATGGAGCTACAAAAGGTGGCGCTGGAGGTGTTGGTAGCTTAACAAGTTATACACTAACACCATCGG
This sequence comes from Bacteroidia bacterium, assembly GCA_044357775.1. Classification (GTDB taxonomy): domain Bacteria; phylum Bacteroidota; class Bacteroidia; order B-17B0; family Aurantibacillaceae; genus UBA4416. The sequence continues at coordinate 6,639 of JBIKOX010000096.1, forward strand.
CTAGTCAAACACTTTGCACAAATCAAACTTTTACTGTAACGGCTTCTTCTACAGAGCCAGGAACTTCTATAAGTTGGTACAATACTGCTAGCGGAGGTACTGCAATTGCAACTGGCACAGTATATTCAGGGACCTACGCCTCAGCCGGCACATATACTTTATTTGCTGCAGTTTGCCCTGGAACCTATCGACAGCCAATTAGTATTACAGTAACATCAGGTCTAAGTTTATCAATTAATAGCCCAACTATTTGCCTTAATCAATCGGTAACATTAACAGCAACAGCCAGCGGTGCAACAACTTACACATGGAATACAGGACAAACTACTAGTGCAATTTCAGTATCACCTGCATCAACAACTATTTATACAGTAAATGCTACAAGTGGATCATGCATCGGAACTCAAACTACTCAGGTTTCAGTTTCTTCCACTCCAACTATTTCAGTTGCCGACGTTACAATTTGTGCAGGAAACACTACTACATTAACAGCAAATGGCGCCAACAGTTATACATGGGCAACAGGCGGACAAACAACTACAAGTATTGTTGTTTCTCCTTCCATCAATACAACTTATACAATTACGGGAGCAAATGGAATTTGCACAAATACAACAACCGCAACCGTTAGTGTAACTTCTACTCCTACTTTAGTTGTTTATTCATCAACTATTTGCCCCGGACAAACCGCCACATTAACTGCAAGCGGCGCTGCTAGCTTCACTTGGAGTCCGGGAAATATTACAGGAAGCACTTACACAATCAGCCCTCTGTCAAACACAGTGGTTTCAGTAATTGGGGCAGACGGAACTTGTAGCTCTTCTGCAACAGCAACTATTACTATTGGAACAGGAATTTCAGTTTCAGTCAACAATCCAACCATTTGCGCAGGACAAACAGCTTCATTAACTGCAAGTGGAGTAACATCCTATACTTGGAATACTGGCCAAAACACTGCAACTTTAAATGTATCACCAATTAATACTACTACATATAATATTATAGGGATGAACGGTGCGTGCAGTGGAAGTAATACCGCCGTGGTAACTGTGGTTACTTCGCCATCAGTTTCTGTTGCTAATATGAGTATCTGTTCTGGAAATTCAGCAACATTAACAGCAACTGGTGCAAGTAATTATACTTGGGCTCCAAACGGACAAACAACTGCAAGTATTGCCGAAAATCCAATTATCACAACCATATATACAATAACAGGTTCCAATGGGATTTGCACAAATACAACATCCGCGACCGTTAGTGTAACTTCTACTCCTACTTTAGTTGTTGCATCATCAACTATTTGTCCTGGACAAACCGCCACATTAACTGCAAGTGGTGCCAACACTTTTACTTGGAATCCAGGTAATATTTCAGGAAATACATACACAATAAGTCCGGCAAGTAATAGTATAGTGAGCATTGATGGTGCAAATGGGACTTGTACAAGTTCAACAACGGCATCAATTACTATAGGATCCGGACTTTCAATTACAGTTAATAGTCCCACTATTTGTGCCGGCGAAACAGCTATTTTAACAGCTAATGGTGCAGCTAGTTATACATGGAGTACTGGTCAAAATACAAATACACTGAGTGTATCTCCAACTAATACAATAACTTATACTGTCTCTGGAACCAATGGAACTTGCACGGGAAGTAATACAGCGGTTGTATCAATTGCACCAACACCAGCATTAGTAGTTGGCACTAACTCTATTACTCTATGTTCTGGGCAGTCCACAACATTAACGGCGAGCGGTGCAACTAATTATACGTGGGTTCCAGGTAACTTTTCGGGTTCAATTGCCATAGTAACACCTACCATAAATACAACTTATACAGTTTTAGCTTCCAATGGAACTTGTACAAATTCTGCCACATCATCTGTTAATTTAATTAATTGCAATAGTCCTTGTCAATTTAATCTAGGAAATGATCTATCATTTTGTTCTCCAATAAATTATTTGATTAATGGACCTACTGGTTACACTTCCTATTCATGGAGTCCGAGCGGTGCAATTACTCAAAACTTAACGGCAACAACAGGAGGAACTTATGTTTGTAATGCGTCATTACTAAGTAATGATTTAGTTGCCAACGGAGATTTTAGTTTAGGTAATTCCTTATTTTCAAGTAACTACATTGTTCCTACTGTTAATGGTCCGTTTGGATTATTGAGTAATCCTGGCACGTATGCTATAACAACCAGTCCGTCTTTAGTGCATAATAACTTTTTAAATTTTGGGGATCATACAACAGGCACCGGAAATATGATGGTTTGTAATGGTGCAAGCACTGCAAATGACATAGTTTGGACCGAGACCATAACAGTTGTTCCTAATACAAATTATAATTTTTCGGCTTGGGTTGCATCTACTGAAAATACAAGTGCAGCAAGCGCTGCTCAATTGCAATTTTCAATTAATAATACTTTGATTGGCCCAGTATATACGGCACCTTTAACTGGAGGAATTTGGTCAAATTTCTTTGTTAATTGGAACTCGGGATTAAATAACACAGCTGTAATTACAATTTTAGATCAAAATACGGCTAGTGGTGGAAACGATTTCGCTATAGATGATATCTTTTACCAACAAGTATGTACTTTTAGTGATACACTTGTTATAACCGATAACCCAATTCCTGTAGTAACTGCAAGCGCTACTAATTCTGTTATTTGTAATGGTAATTCTACATCATTAGTGGCAAGCGGTGCAAATACTTACACATGGACAAGTGGAGTGACTAACGGAGCTAATTTTACTCCAACTACCACAGCAACATACTCCGTTATTGGAACATCCGCAGCTGGTTGCACAAATACAGCTGTTACAACCATTACGGTGTACTCTACTCCTACTCTTTCTGTTAATAACCCAAGTATTTGTTCTGGACAAACAGCAACATTAACAGTTACTGGCGCAAATACTTACACATGGTCAAACACTGTAATTGGAAGTTCTCAAACAGTTAATCCTTTAACAACAACTATTTATACGGTATCTGGAACAGATTTAAATGGATGTATTAGTACAACTGTGACTACGTCAACTGTCAGTGTTTCTGCAACACCAACAATTACAATTAATTCAGCTACCATTTGCGAAGGACAATCAGCTACATTATCTGCAATTGGAGCAACTAACTATACATGGAGTACAACAGAAACAACATCAAGTATTAATACAACACCAGTTATTACTGCAACCTATTCAGTTTCTGGTGATAACGGAGGATGTTCTGCTTCAGCTTCAACAACAGTGTCAGTAACGCCTCTTCCAACAATTACTGCAAGTTCAAATTTAACAAACGGATGTGCTCCTTTTTGTACAAATTTTGTTGACATTGTTAGTCCTTCGGCAACTAATATAATTTATAATTTTGGCGACGGAACCACTTCAATTACCAATAATCCAAATCATTGTTATACAACTGCCGGAAGTTACACGGTTACAGCAATTGCAACTAACTCATTATTAGGATGCTCAAGTACGTTTACTCTACCAATAATTAATGTTAATATTACTCCAATTGCAGATTTTAATATTACCGAAGGCAATACTGTAAGTGTTGGTACTGATGTACACTTTACTAACTCAAGTTTAAATGCAGACACTTACCTATGGGAAATTTTATGCATCGGAGAAACATTCATTAGTACTAACATTAATAAGATCATTTCAGATACTGGAATATGTTGTATTGATTTAATTGCAATTACTAATAATGGTTGCTCGGATACAATTAGTAAATGTATTACTGTAATTAGTGAAACTTCAATCGTAATACCAAATGTATTTACACCAAATGGCGATAATAAAAATGATGTTTTTAAAATAAAATCAACAGGATTAAAGTCATTAAATTGTTCGATATTTAATCGTTGGGGGCTGCAAATTTATGAATGGGAAGGTATTAATGGTTATTGGGATGGAACCATAAAGTCCAGCATGGCACCTGATGGTACGTATTATTTTATTGTTAATTATACAGATCAAAAAGGAATTACTAAAACTGAGAAAGGTTTCTTAACTTTGTTCCAAGATTAATGTAGTTTTTTCATGCACGAATTCAGAGAAGAAATTCTTGTTAAATTATCTATACCTATTTACACAATTGTAATAGCAATAGAGATTTTATATAGCTATTGGAAACAAAAGAAATATTATTCAACTAAAGGATTATTATCTAATTTATATTTAACAACCCTTAATTTTTCTTTAGATATTATTGTGCGAGGCATTTGCCTGGGAGTGCTGTGGTATTTTTACCAATTTAAATTCACGGAAATTGATAAGGTAATTCATCCTGTTATGTACTGGTCAGCAC
>JBIKOX010000268.1:0-3038 GCA_044357775.1 Bacteroidia bacterium
TTTATGTTGCATTTTTATTTTTGATTCCTATTGCCATTCATGGTTCAAATAAGTACCGTTTGTCAAGAACTTCATGGAGAGGAATCCACTTTGGTTATAGAGGCGAATTAAAAGAGTTTATCAAATTGTATATAGTGCAGGTACTTTTAACAATAATTACTTTTGGAATTTACGGATCATGGATGCAAGTAAAAGTGACAAAATATATCATGCAACATACTCGCTTTGGTAATATTGAATTTAATTTTGTTGGAGAGGGTGCTAATTTATTTGTAATTAAATTAAAAGGTGTTTTTTTAATGATACTTACGTTAGGAATTTATTCGTTTTGGTATTACAAAGAGTTACTAGCTTTTGAAGTTGACAATACAAAAGTTATGCAAAATGGTAAAGAAATCAATATCCGTTCAACTATGAGTGCGGGGCAAATATTTGGACTGATTTTTACTAATTATTTAATTATCGTATTTACATTAGGTATTGGAACTGGTATTGCAATCAATAGAGCTTTAAGAACAATGATGGAAAATATTGAATTTGATTCGGAAATTGATGCTAATACATTAGAACAAACTGAAGCCGAATATAAAAATGCTGCAGGAGATGATTTAGCTGGCATGCTGGATATTTCTGTTATTTAGTGTTTGCTTTTCCAATAAAGTAATAAAGGTAGTACATGGAAAGTTGTTTGTATTTTGATGGGAAAACTGCCCAAGGTTACCCTTGTAATATAGATATTACTGACGGATGCGTGTACATTTATTTTTTGGAGGATAAGAAAAAATTAATTATTTGGAACAAATTAGACATTAAGGACTTTGACATTAATGGAAATAATTTAATCATTAAGTACGGAGAGTATCCTCATCAAACAATTGAATGCATAGGCGAAAATGCGTCTCAATTTTTTGAAAAATTAAGTCAAAATAATTTATCAAAACAATCAAAAAGTTTTTGGTTAAAAAACAAGATAACAATTGCCATTACATTATGTGTGGCATTTGTTATTATTGGTTTAAGCAGTTATTTTATTGTTTTGCCATGGGTTGCCGAAAAGGCAGTAGTTTTAATTCCAAAAAGTGCGGAAATTGAATTAGGAAATGCCATAGCTGAATCGATTTTACAAACTTCTACCGAAGAAGATTCTGCTACTTATTACGCAAACCAATTCGTGTCAAATTTAAAAACTACCAGCGAATATTCTATTCAAATAAATGTAGTTGAATCAAACGATGTAAATGCCTTTGCCTTACCTGGAGGTAAAATTTTTGTATATTCTGAACTCATCAAAAAAATAGATAGTTATGAAGAATTTGCAGCGTTGCTTGGACATGAAATTTCACATGTAACGTATCAGCATTCATTAAAAAGTATTTGTCGAACTGCCGCTTCTAGTATTTTTATTGCCAGTTTATTTGGAGATGTTACAGGCATTTCATCAGGAATTATTGAGCAGGCAGATGCATTTAAGCAATTGCATTATTCGCGTGAGTTAGAAACACAAGCTGATGAAAAAGGTCTTGAATTTATGATTGAAAACAAAATTTTGCCAAAGGGAATGGTTGGTTTGTTAACTATTTTAAAAAATGAATCTGAGGAAATGCCAGATTACATGAAGTATATTAGTACTCATCCTGAAACCGAAGAGCGTCTAAAAAATATTAATTCAAAAAAGGAATCCAAATTAGTTTTTACTGAAAATGTTCAGTTAAAACTAGCATTCGAAAAAATGAAATCTCACTTGGATTAATTAACTATTACTTTGAGTTAATAGAATTTGAGTATTTAATTTTTCCATAAATATTTAGTTAAAAAATTGCTTCTATAATTTTATTTTAATAGATTAGTGTTATTATTAAACACTTAATTTATTAATCTTATGTACTGTACTAAAATTATTACACTTCTATTTGCTTTCATTATTTCAACGTCCTATTCTCAGTCCTCGCAAGATGGGTTATGGAGTTTAATTCCTAACAAGGAAATTTCAGAACAAAAGGTGCGAAGAAGTTCATTTCCTTCCGACTATTATTTATTTCATTTGAATTTAAAAGCATTAAAATCTCAATTGGTAAATGCACCTGTATTATTTGCAAACAGCAATCAAGCGCCATTAATTATAGAATTCCCTAATGCTGAAGGTAATTTCGAAAAATTCAAAGTATATGAGTCTTCTATTATGGACCCAGCTTTGGAGGCAAAATTTCCTATGATTAAAACCTACGCTGCACAAGGTATTGATGATCCAACGGCTACGATGCGTTTTAGTGTAACGCAATTTGGATTGCATACGATGTCCTTATCAGGAATTAAAAGTACAGTATTTATTGACCCGTATACTGCTGATTTAACTACATATATAGTATATAACAAAGCAAGTTTAGGAGCAGACCCTCAAGGATTTGAATGTTTGATGAATAATGAGGTAACATTACCTTCTTTGCAAAACAAAACAGGAGGCGAATTATCTGTGCAAAACATAAACGATCAAAAATTAAGAACCTATCGCTTAGCACAATCTTGTACTGCTGAGTATGGAAATATTTTTGCAGGAACAGGAACCACTGTTCAGCAAAAAGCAAATATTCAAGCTCAGATGGCTATTACGATGAATCGTGTGAATGGTGTTTATGAAAGAGATTTAGCCATAAAAATGGTTTTTATTGCAAACAATGATTTAGTTATTTATAATGGTAGTACCACAGCCGATCCATGGAGTAATGAATGGAACACAAAGACAGCTCAAACTATTGATGCTGCTATTGGTGTTGCCAATTATGATATTGGACATAACTTTAACACAACAGGCGGTGGTAATGCTGGTTGTTTATCTTGCGTTTGTTTAAGTACCTCACAAACTTCAAATCACAAAGGAAGAGGTTATACAGGTCGTTCAAATCCAACTGGCGACGCTTTTGATATTGATTATGTAGCTCATGAAATGGGACATCAATTTGGTGGTTATCATGTCATGAATACTTGCAGCAGAAGTGGCAATGGTTCAACTGAAGTAGAACCTGCTAGCGGAAGCTCAATTA
>JBIKOX010000269.1:0-3037 GCA_044357775.1 Bacteroidia bacterium
TTACTAATTGCCTCGTACTATTTTTATTTTTCTTATAATCCATGGTTTCTATTATTACTTATTGGAACCTCTGCTGTAGATTTTTACATAGCAAAAGGAATCTCAAAAACTGAAAAACTGAATACTCGTAAACAACTATTACTACTTAGTATTGTAAGCAATATTGGTGTACTATTTGTATTTAAGTACTTTGTCTTTTTTTATAATTCAGGACTATCCTTATTTGCAAATAATCCAAACTTACTTTCCAATTTCATCATTCCTGCTGGGTTATCATTTTATACATTTCAATCAATTAGCTACACCATTGATGTTTATCGCGGTAAATATAAACCTGATGACACCCTAAAAGATTTTTTATTATATGTTTCGTTTTTTCCACACATGGTAGCTGGTCCAATTGTAAGACATCATACGTTAATGCCACAATTAAAAACCACGCATTTTTTTAAGGATATTGAATGGGTCAATGCATCAAAACAAATCATCTGGGGCTTCTTTAAAAAAATGGTCATTGCAGATAATGTGGCTTATTTGGTTAATCCTGTGTTTAATGAATTACCAAATGACTTTAACTCTTTAGAATTTTTAATTAGTGGCGTCTTATTTTTAATTCAATTATATGCTGATTTTTCTGGATATTCAGATATTGCAATTGGAGTAGCAAAGTTATTTAAAATCAATTTAAACCTTAATTGGAATAGGCCACTATTATCTAAATCAGTTACAGAATATTGGCAACGACATCATATTAGTTTAACTAGTTGGTTTAAGGAATATGTTTACATCTCCATTGGTGGCAATAGGGTAAGTACACCAAAATGGATATTCAATATTTTAGTGGTTTTTTTATTGAGTGGCTTATGGCATGGGGCCTATTTTACATTTATTATTTGGGGATTTCTCAATGGCTTATTTTATTTATTAGAACATTTGCCTCTAAAAATAAAGCTACCCACCTTTGTTAAATGGATTTACACAATATCTTTTATTTCTATTTTTTTCATCGCGTTCAGAGCAAATAACCTGCATGATTTAGCATTTATATACAAACAAATCTTCATTAACGTCAATATATCGCAGGGATTAAATCATTTGTTATCATTAAATGATAGGTTATTTTTTGTTATGATAGTATTTATCATTTGTATTTTATTTATTAAAGAGTTACAAGAAGAATTTAAATTAATCAAATCATCTCATTTTAAAGAAAGCGTTTTAACTCCTTTATTTTACGTCATTATTTTTTGTTTGATTTTTTGTTTAGGAAACTTTAATGCTAATAGCTTTATTTACTTTCAGTTTTGATTAAAAAAATTATCACATACGTAACCGCATGTATTTGTATTCTATTTGTTTATAGATCGTTTTTATACTTTGGTATTAGAAAAAATAAACAAGGAATTTTCAGTAAGTACAATGATGTTTTCCTAAAAGAAGGTAACACCTACGATGTTTTATTTTTAGGGTCATCAAGAGCCGAAATGCATTTTGAACCTCGAGTATTTGATAGCATCACAAAACTTAATAGCTATAATCTTGGCATAAGTGGAGCTTCTGTAAAGTTAAATTTTATTGTATTAAAAACATATTGCCACCAGCATCAAAAGCCAAAGCATATAATTTTAAATATAGATTACTTTTCATTAAAAAGTGACATTGATACGCTAAATGATTTTCCGAGGTACTTCCCTTATCTAAACAATGATTATTTAAGAGCAGAGTTAAATGCCGTTGACGACCGATTTAGATCGTTTTATTACAATCCATTTCATTCATTACCTTACACACAAATTGATTTTTTAAGCGCGTCGTTACATGGTTGGCTAAATATCTCTGGTAAATATGACACTTTAATGTATAAGGGATTTCAAACAATTCCTTCAAATGAGGAGGGGCAAATTTCAAAAGTAAAGCCCATTTATTCTTTCATCAGCAAAAAAAATAGAAATTATATTGACTCCATTATTTCATTTTCTAAAAAAAATCAAATCAATCTCACGCTGCTAACCACTCCTATTTATGGTAGAGGTTACAATCATGTTCTAAACAAATCTGTGCTTGTAAATCAGTTAAATCATATTGCATTTATTAACCATATTCCTTACTTTGATTACACGGATTCTTTAATATTCAATGATCCTAAATTATATTTTGATGAGGAACACCTTAACTTAAATGGCGCTAAAAAATTTAGTATTCGTTTTTCTGTAAGTTTTAATAAAATTTTGAATGTAAAGACGTTGCTTATACAATAAACTCTTATTTCTATTGTTTAATAAATAATATTCATTTCAATCGATTTTGGTTTTCAAGATGAAGATTTTGTCAAGTTATTTATTACTAAAAAGCGTTTTTCTTCCACCCTATTAACAATTTGGTAACATTTAGTTTATGTAAAACTAATATTGAAGCTATTATTTTGCACTCGTTAATATTAAATTTACATGAAAAACACTTTTATTTTACTTTTTGTTTCTTTTTTATTTACAAAACAGGTTGTTTCACAAGAAACGAAAGAAATTTCTAATGACTCCTTATTAAGATACTTAACAGAATTAAAAAAGGAAGTAGAGGGTTTAAAAAACCTTAAGCTAACATCAACTCCGAGTTCTACAATTGATTTAAGTGAGAAAAAAACAAATTGGTATGATAAAATACAACTGCGAGGTTATGTTCAAGTAAGGTATAATCGTTTGTTTGAAACTAATCCGGAATTAAAGAGCGATCAAGGAGATAAATCTATTGGCAATTTAGGCGGTTTCTTTATTAGACGAAATCGTATGATTTTTAGTGGACAAATCAATGAACATGTATATTTTTATATTCAACCCGATTTTGCTTCGTCAGCTTCAACAACAGGCTTACATTTTGTGCAAATAAGAGACGCTTATTTTGACGTTTCCATTGATAAAAATAAAGAATTTAGATTTAGGATAGGTCAAAGTAAAGTTCCTTATGGTTTTGAAAATATGCAATCAAGTCAAAATCGTTTACCATTAGATAGAAATGATGCTTTAAATAGTGCTGTTGCTAA
>JBIKOX010000097.1:0-10916 GCA_044357775.1 Bacteroidia bacterium
TCATTTTTGGTAATGCACTAACCAACGCCATTGATGGCACCATGCTGATCATAATTCCCATCATTAATAAAACATTCAAAGTTACGATGATGGCAAAATGAACAGGCTGCAAATTGGTGTATATCAAAACAACAATAGTTAACCAAATTGATGCTGCAGCAAATAATTTAAATTTATCTATTTTATCACTTAATTTACCAATAAAAGGCATAACAATAAGAGTTCCAATTCCAGAAATCATAAATAATAATGGAAGCTGAGTTTCGGTAACGTGCAAATTATTAATAGCAAATGCACTGCCCCATGGCATCATCAAAAATCCTCCTAATGATAGCATTGCTGTTGCTATAAATCCTGCACGGTATTGTTTTTGCAATAAGGTGTTCCATAAATGTTTAAAGGGGTTATGCTCGCTTTTTATAGAGAGATGCTCGCTAACTGATTTCATTTTAAATAGAATGATTAGCCATATTATTGAAGATAAACCAACAATCATTAAAAATGGCATTTGCCAATTCCAAATTGTAGCCAAGTACAAACTAATAGGAATTCCTAAAACTTGGCTAGCTCCAAATCCCATTTGCATAAATCCCATCACTCTACCGCGTTGTTCAAGCAAAAATAAATCGGCGACAATAGCTAATGAAATTGAACCAATAACGCCTCCAAATAAACCAGTAACAATTCTGGCAGCTACTAATAATTCAAAATTTGGCGCCATACTACAAAATAAGGTGCCGAAAATAAACCCGATATAAAAAAACTGCAATAATTTCTTGCGATCAAATCTATCTGCAAAGCCTGCAGTTAGCAAACCAGCAATACCAGCACTGAATGCATAACTAGAAACTGTTAATCCAAATTGTTTTGTAGTCATATTAAAAGACTTCATTAAAATATCTCCCAATGGCGACATGACCATAAAATCTAACACTACCGTAAATTGGGTAAGTGCCAATAAAACAATGATTAAAATTTGATAAGATGTAAGTTTTGTAGGATTTGCTTTAGGTGCTATTGGCATTTATAGTAGGTGTTTTTTTGAGTAGCTTTAGATATTTAGCTCAAATATATAAAATAGACTCAACCATATTTAATTCAATAAACTACCATTACTGCTTTCCAAAAATTATTATTAAATAATTAACAAAAAAAGACTGATTTAATTACATATAAATTTTTCTGTAATTTTAATTGCTTGGCTATTGAACGAATATCAATACAAATGATTAAAATTAATCTCGTTTCTTTAACCAAGCTGTTACTGCGGGAGCTAATTCTTTTTGAGATTTTCCTCCAACAAATACCCCTATATGTCCGCCTTTAAAACTATATAATTCCTTATCCTTGCTTCCAACATAATCATTTAAAGGCATAGTTGCAGCCGGTGGTACTAAATGATCTTCGGTGGCATAAATATTTAATAAATTAGACGTTAAGTTTTTTAAATTTACTTTTTTACCTCCTACTTCCAATTCTCCTTTTATCAATTTATTTTCCTGATATAAGTCTTTCATAAATTCCTTAAAGCATTGCCCAGCTTGGTTAGGACTTTCGCTAATCCACTTCTCCATGCGCAAGAAGTTCATTAATTTATCTTTATCTTCAATGGAATTTGTTAAGGTTTGATGTTTTTGAAATTTCATCATCGGCTTTAGCATATCAAACCCTTGATTTAAAAAATCACCAGGAATCAATCCGCCAAAACCTTCTACAATTTTATCAAAATCCATATCTCTGCTCCATTTAAATAATAATCCATCATTTGTACTGAAGTCAATTGGAGTAACATGCGTTACTAAATTTTTTATTTTATTTGGATATAATGAACTATAAATAACACTTAAAGTACCGCCTTGGCAAATACTCAAAATATTTATTTTTTCAACTCTGTTTTTCTTTCTAACAAAATCTACACAGTTATTAATATACCCATTTACGTAATCATCAATGCTCAAAAATTTATCAGTCTTAGTAGGATTTCCCCAATCTATTAAATAAACATCTAATCCAGCTCCTAACAAATTTTGTATATAACTTCTGTCAGGTTGTATATCTAACATTTTATAAGTGTTTACCAATGCATAAACAATTAAAACGGGGGTTTTATAGGTAGGTGCCGTTTCGCGATTATATTTATATAAAGTCAACTTATCTTCAGAGTAAACGGCAGTTTTTGGAGAAGTAGCAATTTCTACTTCTTGTAAATTACTTAACGCATCGTAACTCTTTAACATTTTTGTAGTTAAACTATTCATTTCTTCTACTAAATTTTTTTCCATTGTCATTTTTATTACATTACAAATTTACATTTATTTTAATGGTGATTAAAAATTATTGAGTGATTTCCCAACTGCTTACTGTTGCGAGAAACCCTTTTTTTATCATCCACATAGAATCTATTTTTTTATCCAAAACTGGAAAATTTTATTTTAATTATTATTTATTATAAAGTTCATTTAAAAAAAAGGCTGCCTAAATAACATAGGCAGCCAAATTATTATTGCACTATAAACAAAAAGGTTAAATTATTTCTTTTTAGATTTAGATTTTTCTTCATCAAATACTTCAACAGTTGCAGCACTTTGCATCGCTAATTTAGTTTGCAAATCTTTCACTGTTTTTTTTAATTCATGCATCGTTTTATAAACTTCTTCCATTTCACTTTTAAAAGTAATAGGGTATTGTTCAAATACATTTTCGAATTGTTTTTCGAAATGTTTTTTAACATCCATACTTAAGTTTAATGCTTCAGCTTTTACTTTACTAAATTCGTCAGTAGCAAATAATTCAGAATACATTTTTTCGTTAGTTTTTACCCATTCAGTATACAATTCAGTTGCAGTTGGCATTGTAAAAGTACCTGCTTGTGCATCTTTATATTTATCCTGAGTTTCTTTAGCCAATGCCTCCATTGACGTTTGCATTGTTTTATATAAGTGAGCTTGTAATTCAGATTGTTTTACACTAAATTCAGTTACTTTGTCTAATAAAGCAATTGTAGCTTCAATATTTTCTTTCTCTTTTCCAGGATTTACTACTTTTAATAATGGTTCAAATGTTTTAGCAAAAACATTATTCATTTTAGCATACAAATCTTTCATGTTTTCTGAGTTACCAGAAAATAATTCAGGAAATTGAGCTGACATATTTTGCATTTGAGCATAATATTCTTTTCCTAAGCCATTTTGGTTAACAAAGAAATTTTGCATTTGCTTAGTTGAATTTTCAAAAACTTCTTTTAAGCTTGTATTAGTAAAAAATGAGCCAAATACTTGTTCAGTCATTTTTTTATAATTATCGGCAGCATAAATGTTTTTCCATGTATCCATGCTAAAATCAGAACTTTTAATAGCAGACATCATTGGTTGAAATAGCTCTTGTACTTTCATGTACATTTGACTTCCTTCATACATATTTTTAAACATATCTGCATTAAAAGGATTTTTGATTCCTTTTGAAAACGTGTCATAAGAAGTATTCATTGTGCCAGTCCAACTATTGTAAATGTTAGTCCAAGCATTATTCATAGTAGAAAAACTATTGTTATAATCATTAGCATTTTTACCATAATTAACCATTGAGTTATAAATGCTTTGGTTAAAATCAGTCATCTGCTTTAATCCAACCATTTGTTGATTATACCAATTTTTTAAAAATTCTTCAGGCTTTGAATTGTCTGTCATAAAAGGGTTATTTGCAAATGGATTAGCACTAGTTGCATTAAATCCACTAAACATGGCAGCTTGCTTTTCCATCATATCTTTATAAATATTTTGGCCTTCAGCAGCTATGTTTCCATTAGTAAATGCTGATTGGAATTTCTTAGCAGAATCCATCCAGGTGCTCATAGCATTAGCTTGAGCATCCATCATGTTGTCAATCATTGGGTTGTTTGTTTTCATTTTTTTATTTTAGTTTTATTGTTGTAAATCAGCAAAATCGCCTTAATACCTGAAAATCAGTATTTTAAGGGCTTTTTTCAAATTCGATGCAAATGTCGACATTTTTTTATATACAAGTCAAGTTATTTCGTATTAAATTTATGTTAAAGTATCGAAATAATTATTTAACTCATCTAAATTCAATAAATGACATGTATTACTTGACTTTCTCGTTTTTTTTTTTGAAAATTACCAGAATTTATTTCCTATGCTAGAAATTGGACAAACATATGCTCACGATTTTACATTTTCTCAAGATGAAGTTAATCGGTTTGCAGAAGTGACTGGTGATAAAAATCCAGTACACACTGATGCAGAATTTGCTGCTAAAACATTATTTAAGGTTCCAATTATGCATGGCATGCTTGGAGCTGCTTTGTTTAGCAAGGTATTTGGAGTATTATTTCCGGGCGAGGGTACAATTTACTTAAGTCAGACGCTTAATTTTTTAAGGCCCATGTTTGTAGATACAAATTATGAAGCTATTTTTACAGTGAAAGATATAATGAAAGAAAAGCATCGCGCAATAATTGAAACTGCTATTAAGGATAAAACAACTGGCAAAATTTGTACCACTGGCGAAGCCACTGTAATGAATACAGAAAAAATATAATTTTACTAATTTTGCTAAATAACTGATTGCGATAAATTGACAACCACAAATTAAATTACTTATGGAAAATTCAAATAAACGAACAGTATTAATTACAGGAGCTACAGGTGGCTTAGGAACTGCTATGTGTAAAGAACTTTATAAAGATGGTTACACCGTTGTAGGTAATTATCATACCAAAGAAAAAGCTGACAACTGGATGGCACAAATGAAAGCAGAAGGTTTTGATATTGAATTATTTTATGGTGATGTGAGTAATTATGAAAGCACCGGAAAAATGATTGCCGAAATTGAAGCTAAATATGGACATATTGATACCTTGGTTAATAATGCAGGAATTACGCGAGATGGCAGATTATTAAATATGAAGGTAGAAGATTGGCATGCAGTTATTAATACTAACTTAAATAGTGTTTTTAATTGTACACGACAAGTTATTCAGGGTATGATTGAGAGAAACTTTGGTCGTGTTATTAATATTTCATCTGTAAACGGACAACGCGGACAGTTTGGTCAAACCAATTATTCGGCAGCAAAAGCTGGTATGCATGGTTTTACAAAATCATTATCGATGGAAGTTGCAAAATATGGAGTAACTGTAAATACAATTTCGCCTGGCTATATTGCCACAGATATGGTAATGGCTGTTCCTGAAAAAGTTTTGAATCAAATTGTAGCTCAAGTTCCAATGGGCCGTTTAGGTGGCACGCACGAAGTAGCGCATTTAGTGTCTTTTTTAGCTAGTGAAGAAACAAGTTTTATTACAGGCGCTAATTATAGCATCAACGGTGGACAACATGTTTATTAAGATCTTTTGTTTCAGATAAACAAAAAAAGGTGGCAAATGCCACCTTTTTTTGTAAATGATAATTTTTACGACACTATGGTTTACGATTTGATTTCACTTTAAAGTAATAAGTCGTAATCATTCCGATAGTTAAATTATCTGTTAATGCCTTTCCATGCATCCTAATATTTTTAATTAGTTTAAGTGCTCTAATTTTTTCAATTACTTCATCAAGCAAGAAAAAGATTATGATTTTAGGTTAAAACTATTCTAAATTATACCTTTACAATCTTTGAAAAACACGTATCCCAAAAGTACAAAAAGAAATAATTACACTCATGATCCCAAATGGCAATTAATAATCTAGTACTATAAATATGAAATTTAAAGATAATTTTTATTGGCTGCTATTACTTATACCAGTAGTATTTATTGCATGGTACATCAAAAATACCATCGAAGATAAACCACTGCGCACGCTTCCCTACTTTGGTCAAAAAAACAGCATTAAAAAAGGTGATACTGTATTCCATAAAGTGAAACCATTTTGCTTTATAAATCAATACAACCAAAAAGTGACCGAAGAATCTGTTAAAAATAAAATTTATGTTACTGATTTTTTCTTTACAACTTGTCAATCTATTTGCCCCATTATGAGCACGCAACTTGAACGAGTTTATACTCAATTTTCAACCAATAATGAGGTGATGATTTTATCGCATACCGTTTCTCCAGAGGAAGATTCGGTAAATATACTAAAGCAATACGCTATGCTGCATGGGGTAAAAGATAAGCGATGGCTTTTTTTAACTGGAGATAAAAAACAGTTATATCATATGGCCCGACATGCTTATTTATTAAATAATGAATACGGACTAGGAGATGCAGATGATTTTATACATACACAAAATTTTGCATTAGTTGATAAAGAAAAACACTTAAGAGGATTTTATGATGGAACGGATAGCGCTGATGTTACTCGTTTAATTTCTGATATTAAATTGCTGTTACAAGCTTATGAATACGATAAAAATCTTCATTAATTTTTCGCAATAAATCCTCAAAATTAAACCAAACATCATTATCAAAAGTAATAATCATTAACTTTGTTTATATTTAAATCTTATATGCGAAAATCAAAATTCATACTAACCTTTATTTTATTAGTTGCTCTTAAATCCTTTAGCCAAGAAAATCATATTGGTAAATTAAATGTAGAAGTCATTAAAACCTATTCTCAAAATGTATTTGGAAAAAGCATTGGGTATTATGTTGAATTTAAAAACAATAGTGATTCAGAAGTTGATGGAATAAAATGGACAGCTAGCTTTTATGATAATTTTGGAGAACTAAAAGGAAAAAAAGAAGGCAGTTGGCAGTCGGGAAATATTATCTCACCCATTAAACCTGATGAAATTGGAAAAGATTTAGAAAATTCATTTATAGCCGGGGCTACAAAAGTCTACATAAAAATAACGCTGGTACATTTTGTGAAAAAATAGTACCTGAAAAAGCTACCAAGTTAAATTAAATCCGAAACTTGGCTATTTATTAAAATAATTTAACGTATCAAATTTATATAATATCATTATATTTATAAAACTACTATACCTTATACTATGAAAAGTTTTATAATTATACTTCTTAATTTTGCAACCTATTCATTAGTTTTTTCTCAAGGTAGCTTGCCTCCGGGTAGTTATACCAGCACTAATAAAAAGGCAATTAAATATTTTGAAGAAAGCAAAAAAATGTTTCAAAATAGAAAAGATGCTGAGGCAGAAAAATTAATCAAAAAAGCCATTGAAGAAGATCCTCAATTTATTGAAGCAAATTCGGCCTATGCCGATTTTTTAATGGGCAATAATAGAGTTAAGGAAGCCATTCCTTTTTACGAAAAAGCAATTCAAATAAATCCGAAAATTTTTATTGATAATAATTTTTATTTAGGCGGCGCCTATCTTCATGAGGCACTCTATGAAAAAGCAATTCCTTGCTTTGAAACCATTATAAAAACAGAAAGAATTAATCCAAACTTAAAAGATGATGCAAGCCGCTTTTTAAAAAATGCAAAATTTGGTGCATACGCAATCAAAAATCCAAGTCCATTTAAACCAGTTAATGTTGGCGAAGGAATAAACACAAGGGAATATGAGTACTTCCCAGCGCTTACTGCTGATGGAAATACGTTTTTGTTTACAAGAAATATTAGAGAAGGCGAAGGAGTTGATGCACCAAGACAGGAAGATTTTTATGTCAGTAAAAAAGTAAATAACGTTTGGCAAACAGCCAATCCAATAACTTCCGTAAATACAGTAGGCAACGAAGGCGCACCCTCATTAAGTGCTGATGGCGAAATTATGTTTTTTGCATCTTGTATGGAAATGTCTGGAGATTATGGTTCCTCTGACAGAAAAGGTTATGGTAGTTGTGATATTTTTTATGCTCAAAAAATTAATGGTAAATGGACAAAGCCAAGAAATGCAGGTTCTACAATCAACACAAAAAACTGGGAAACGCAGCCAAGTTTTAGCAGCGATGGTAAAACTTTATATTTTGTAAGAGGAATTGTAGCAAGAGATGGTATAAAAAATCCTGATATTTATTCATCAACAATAGGCAATGATGGCAAATTTACTGAACCAGTTAAACTTTCAGAAAATATAAATACGCCACTAGGTGAAGAAAGTGTTTTTATTCATCCCGATAATCAAACATTGTATTTTAGTAGCGAAGGTCATCCAGGCATGGGCGGCTTAGATATTTTTATGAGTAAAAAACAAGCCGATGGTAGTTGGGGGAAAGCAACAAATTTAGGGTATCCTATAAATACGTTTAATGATGAAAACAGTTTGCTTGTTGATGCCAATGGAAAATTAGCCTACTTTGCAAGTGAACGCGACGGTGGTTTTGGTGGTTTGGACATTTACCAATTTGAATTACCAGATGCATATCGTCCAGAAAAAATAACCTATGTAAAAGGACACACGTTTAATGCAAAAACAAAAGATAATCTTGAGGCAATTATTGACTTAGTAGATTTAGAAACTCAGCAATCAGTTACAAGTGCATACAGCAATGGTGCTGGCGAATTTTTAGTGACATTAACTTCTAACCATAATTATTTAGTTAACGTAAGCAAACCCGGATTTTTATTTTATAGCGATAACTTTTCTTTAAAAGATAAAGTTGCAGATTACTCTAAACCCTACAAATTAGAAATTCCATTACAACCCATAGACACAGGATTTACTATTGAATTAAAAAATGTTTTTTTTGACGTTAACAAATGGGATTTAAAACCAGAATCAAAAGCTGAGTTAGAAAAAGTAGTTGCCTTTTTGAAACTAAACCCAAATCTTAAAATAGAATTTGGCGGACATACAGATAATAGCGGAGATAAAGTGTTTAACAAAACCTTATCAACTAATAGAGCAAAGGCCGTTTTTGATTATGTAACATTAAAAGGAGGAATTGTTGCTACGCGCATAGCCTTTAAAGGTTATGGGGATACAAAACCAAAAGCACCAAATGACACGCCTGAAAATAAGGCAAAAAATAGAAGAACAGAATTAAAAGTATTAGGGAAATAAAGAATAAAAAAAGATGATTACGAATAAAAAGTACGAACTTACGAATCGAACCGCTTAGTATAGCAAACACAGATTCGTGTATTAGTATAAATTCGTAATTATTATAAATAATAGCTACTCCAAAAATATGATTGTTGGTAAAAACATAAAAAAGAAATATGGCACTTTAGACGTTTTAAAAGGCGTTGACCTTCACATTTCTGAAGCTGAAGTTGTATCAATTGTTGGTTCATCAGGTGCTGGAAAAACAACCTTGTTAACTATTTTAGGAACTTTAGATAGACCTAGTTCAGGAGAAATTTTATTTAATGACGTCAATATTACTTCTTTAAACGACAAAAAATTAGCAGCGTTTCGAAATCAACATATTGGATTTGTATTTCAATTTCATCATTTATTACCTGAATTTACAGCCCTTGAAAACGTTTGTATTCCTGCGTTTATAAATAAAGTAGCAAAAAAAGAAGCGGAATTAAAAGCCAATGAGTTGTTAGATTTATTAGGGGTGAAAACTCGCGCTAATCACAAACCATCAGAATTATCTGGTGGCGAACAACAACGCGTTGCTGTTGCAAGAGCATTAATAAATAATCCAAAAGTGATTTTTGCAGATGAACCAAGCGGGAATTTAGATAGCGAGAATGCACAAAATTTACATCAATTATTTTTTAAATTAAGAGATGAATTAAAACAAACCATTGTTGTTGTTACCCATAACGAAACTTTAGCAAATATGGCAGATAGAAAATTAGTTATGAAAGATGGATTAATACAATAAACCTATCAGCTTCCTATCAAACATATCAATCTCTGAACTTAGAGCAATTATCACAAAGAGAAATGCAAAAAAGTTATCTAAAATTAATAGAATTTTATTGTGGTTAAATTATGTATTTATCGTAAGTCTTGTTTGTTCAATGGCTTCTCAATACATTTCTCCAAATCATTTTTGGGTTTTAGCATTTTTTGGATTAGCCTTTCCAATTATTTTATTTATAAATATTGTATTTGTCATTTATTGGTTTGCTCAATTTAGAATTCAAGCATCATTTTCATTTATTGCCATCTTATTAAGTGCTAAAACGTGTCTTGGTTTTATTCAATTTGATGTCACTACTGATACCATTTCAAATAAAGATGTAAAAATAATGAGTTATAATTCTATGTTGTTTGATTTATATAACTGGAAAAAAAACAAAGAAAGTAGAAACTTAATTTTAACCTCATTAGCCGAAGAAAACCCTGATATACTGTGTTTGCAGGAATTTTATACTTCAGAAGAAAAAGGCGATTTTAATAATATTGATACGGTTATAGGTTTACTAAATGCAAAAAATCATCATGTTGAATTTACAACAACATTAAGAACTAATGACCATTGGGGAATTGCCACCTTTACAAAATATCCTATCATTAAAAAAGGTAAAATTGAATTTAATACCAGTGCTAATAATTTATGTATTTATACGGATATTCTAATAAAAAAAGACACCTTTCGCATTTATAACATGCACTTACAATCCATTAGATTTAACAAAGCTGATTATAAATTTCTTGATCAAATTAAAAACGACACAACTGATACAAAAGATGAGTTAGAAAAAAGCAAAACTATTTTGCGGCGCTTAAAAATTGCTTTTGTAAAAAGAGCAACTCAAGCAGATGTAATAGCTGCTCATATTTCAAATTGTAGGTATAAAGTCATTGTTTGTGGCGATTTTAACGACACCCCGGCTTCCTATGTTTACAATACCATTAGAGGAGATTTAAAAGATGCTTTTATTGAATCAGGTTCAGGATTTGAACAAACCTATGCAGGAAATTTTCCTAAATTCAGAATTGATTATATTCTGCATAGTAAAAACATAAAAAGTAAAAACTATCATCATTTAACGGAAACCTTAACGGATCATTATCCAATTGTAAGTTATATTTCTTACTAATCAAAAAACAACCAGTTTATTCCAAATTTAAACGCT
>JBIKOX010000098.1:0-10901 GCA_044357775.1 Bacteroidia bacterium
AGAAACATGGCAATTGGATGTCGCCGTCATTTTACGCAGGGTTCCTTAGTTCATGTTCCTAGTGGAAAAGCCGCACGATATATTTATTTTGGAAATGGTGCTTGCGATGATCAAGCGGTTGTAACTATCAACGGAACTTCTTATACAATCACGTTACCTTAAATAAAGGAGTTAAATGAATAAAAGGCTGGAGAATTTCTTCAGCCTTTTTTGTTCATAACAAGGTAAATTTTTAAGCATTAATTAAATTTCAATAGCAATATAAATTACTACTATTGTATTACAATGTTATACAACTGGAAAATTGCGTTCTCGAGTGCTTATTTTAGAAATAGATTTTTTATTTCTGTTTTTTTATTATTACTTATATTAGTAGTTTTTGCATATTTACTAGCTTACATTGAAACCAGACAAGGCCACGTGTTTTACGATCCCATCTTAAATTTTATTAAACCAAGAGATGTTTCTGATTTTATTTTTTTTGTAACTTATTCAGCCGCCATCGTTGGTTTTATTTATGCCATCACATCACCGTATAAATTTTTGCATTTTATTCAAATGTATGGTTCATTAACTTTATTAAGAGTCATTACTTTATTTTTTATTCCATTAGAGCCCCCAACAGCTATTATTCCATTGAGGGATGAATTTTTGAACCATACATTTTATGCAGGCAGCCTTCATTTAAAAGATTTGTTTTTTAGTGGTCACGCAGCAACGTTGTTTTTGTTTTTTTATTTCACTCAAAACAGAGTGCTAAAAGTTGCATTTTTATCAGCCGCTATTGCTGTTTCTGTGGGAGTGATCGTACAACATGTGCATTATAGTTATGATGTTATTGCAGCTCCTATATTTGCATATATAGCGTATCGTGTTATTACAAAATTCTCGAAGCATTATGAAAATGATGCACCTGCTGTTTAAACAAAGCTCTGTCTAAAACAAATTTTGCTACTAATTTTTAAATCTTTTTTTTGACTTAATTTTACGTTGTGAAAATTACATTAAAATACCTATTCATAAATTGTCTCGCATTTTATCTTGTGTCGTGTAAGCATCAGCAAAAAATTTCAAACTCTAACGACTCTAAAGGTAAATCAGAAAATATAAACATCTCTCTAAAGCAAAAATATGCTGAAAAATTGGGAGTATCTGCCTCAGATATAAAAAATGAAACTTTATATAAATTTATAAATGATTGGTATGGCGTTACTTATAAATATGGAGGAAAAGATAAAAAAGGTATTGATTGCTCAGGATTAACTTCTATTTTATATTTAAACGTCTATCATAAAACTATTTCACCTTCCACCAAAGCTTTAGTTGAAGAGGTAAAAAAAATTAAGGAATCGGATTTAAAAGAAGGTGATTTAGTTTTTTTTAATACCAATGGCAAAAGTATTTCTCATGTTGGCGTTTATTTGCAGAATCATAAATTTGTGCATGCATCCTCATCAAAAGGTGTGATGATTAGCGATTTAAATGAACCCTATTTTAAAAAAAATTATGTGAGTTCTGGAAGGGTAAAGTAATTAAATACAATAAAATGTAATAAATGTAGTTACTGTTATCTAAGTTCAAAGCATTTTAATTTCAATCATCATGAATAAAATTTTCCTTACTTTTTTATTTTATTCTCAACTTTCATGTATTTATTGTCAATCATGGACTCAATTGTTAGACTTTCCAGGTACTGCAAGAGATGATGGAATTGCTTTTACCATTTATAACAAAGCTTATTGTTTGAGTGGACTAGAAGTTGGGTGGCAATGCACAGGTAATGGTTATTCGTTTGATGGATTTTCAGAAGTATGGTCGCCTATAGCACCATTACCAAACGGAAAAGAACGGCAATATGCCACAGGATTTGGATATAACGGATTTGGCTATTTACTTGGAGGTGTGAATTGCAGTGGAATTTGCTTGAAAGATTTTTGGCAATATTCAGTTTCAACAAATAGTTGGACTGCACTAAATGACTTCCCGGGAGCAGGCAGGCAAGGTATGAGTAATTTTATGATCAACAATAAATTATATGTTGTAGGAGGGCGGTTGACTGATAATTCAACCATTAATGAAGTTTGGGAATATAATTTTACTTCAAATAACTGGACGCAAAAAAACAATTTACCAATTTTAGGAATGTGGCGTGGAGCTGCATTTGCAATTGACACCGTTGGCTACATTTGCTATGGCATAAGTAATACAACCTCAAACACCTTTAATCATCATATTTTTAGGTACAATCATATAAACGATGTGTGGTCTATTTTACCAAATATTACCTTGCCTGCCAGAAATTATATAGGTTGTGCCGTAGCAAATAAAAAGGCCTATTTGTATGGTGGGCAAGATTCGTTGAATTTGATTACCAATGATATCATACAATTTAATGCAGAAGATACTAGTTTAGTAACTTATCAAGGCATCCCAACTATTGGCAGAAAAGGAACAATGACCTTTTCATTAAATGATATAGTTTACATTACTACAGGATTGGACGAAACTCAAAATAGAATCAAAGAAACTTGGAAGAATATTGATTTTGTTGGTTTACAAGAAAACTCCTCGCCATTAGATGTTACTATATTTCCTAATCCTGCAAATGATGTTTTGAATATTAAAGTAGGTACAATAAAAGAAAACACTAAAATAAAAATCGCAGATGTAATTGGCAGAATTATTTTAATAACTGAATACAAATCCCAATTAGATATTTCTTTTTTAGAAAAAGGAATTTACTTTGTTACTATACAACAAGAAGGCAAAACGTTAGGTACTAAAAAAATCATCAAACAATAATCCGTTTTTATCTGCTGCTAGGTGACCTTACTAATTAAGCCAGCGGTGATAATGTGTTGTGAATTTTAAAGTGCCGCATTATTTTCATAAAGTAACTTTTAGTTACCTTATTAATTGTATAAAGCCTTTTAAATATTTTTCATCTGTTTTTATAACATAAAAATAAGTACCGTCATTACATACTTCTCCGCTATTTGTTCTGCCATCCCAATAATTCATTTTATCGGATGTAAAAACCAGATTCCCCCAGCGGTTATAGATAGTAATTTGTAATATTTTATTACAGGTTGTAAATTTTAAAACGTCATTTACACTATCTGCATTTGGGGTAAAAACATTAGGAATTAATTCTATACACTTTTGCGCTGTTGTCGTATCTGATACTTCCTTCAAACTAACTCCGTCAATGTAATAATATACAATAAAATAACCTAAAGAAACGGAGTCTGGAATTAAAGGCAAAACACCAACGTGATTAAGAGTGTCTTCAAAAAAACCAATGCTTAGATACTCTTCGCCACCCATTGCTGTAAATGAACCACTTATTTTTGTCCAACCTAAAGAATCGGTTAGATAACCACCCGTGTATTTTACCTGAGGATTGGCAACAATAAAACAATCATCATTTGTCGCTAATTTATTGGTTGTAAATAAAGCACTGATGCTATTTACAGCAGCCTGATAATTTGCTAAACTAACGTAATATTCGATTGTGTAATTTTTACCTGCAACTAATGGAGCGGTTAATTTTGTTTGAATATATTCTCTAGCTTGACATGGAGAGAAATCAGTCAATGCATATAACCCTAAATATCCATTACCGTTGTACGCATTTTGATAACCAATAAAATTATTTGGCACCCAAATATTACCATTTGGTCCCCAAAGACCATTAGCACATGTGTTAAAATAATCACTGGTTCCTAATGAAGGAGTATACCAACCTTTACATTTATTAATTTCTAATAAAGCAGGGTAGGAAGCCTGAGTAGGACAAGTATCATAAATCTCAAAATCACCGTTATAAACAAGGTTAGTTTGCGTTTTAGCTTCACAGCAAAACAACATAAACAAAAGAAAAAATATTTTAAAAGGTTTTTTCAATTAATAAATTAGTTAAAGTGCTGATAATTGGTAACATATTATTGTTTGATGAATAACTTAATTATCTGCAATTTATTGCTTAATAAATTTAACTGTTTTGCTACTACTCTTTTCTTGCATAGTAAACTTAAGAAATTTAAACTTAAAGGCAATCATTAAACTCAAATTGTGATATAAATCACAATCCATTTACTTTTACAAACTTCAACATCTTATTAAAAAGATGCGTGAGCTTTTAACCGCCGTTTATACCATCATTTTTATTAGGGTAAACCATAAAATCAAATGGAATATTATAAGCGACAAACTAAGTTTACAAATAATACTAGCAGCATTATTTAAAATAAAAAAACAATAAAATTTAATGTTATTCGTTATTACATTCAGTTGGTTAAATTACATCACATAATATTTTTAGTGTTTATGTTGGGTTATTGCAAACCTTATACAGCTCAAAATTTGGTTAAAAATGCCAGCTTCGAAAACTTAAATACTTGCCCTATTAACTCAAATAATTTTAATTGGTATATTAATGATTGGTGGGGACTTGATTCATCTAGTGCAGAGGTTTATAACAGCTGTGTTGTTAATGGTTATGGAAAATTACCTTTAACAAATCATGGTTATCAATATCCAAGAACGGGTAATTCTATGGTAAATATTGTATTAATGTATGCTGGTTCAGGAAATGGGACGGCTAATGGGAGAGATTATATACAAGGCACTTTTAACAGTGCTATGGTTAAGGATAGCCTGTATTGCGTCAGTTATTGGGTAAACTTAGCATTTCATGGACCGGGTATGCAATTTAAATCAGTTAAGAATGTTGATGCTTACATTAACGATACGTTATTAAACTGGAATAATGGCGGAACAGTATTGGGGGGTATGGGTTTAAATTTAGTAGGTTTTACACCTCAAATTACAAGTCCTATTTTTTTAACGGATACCTTAAACTGGATGCCCGTATCTGGTTTTTATAAAGCCCATGGTGGCGAAATGCATATTACTATCGGTAATTTTAAAGACGCTAATAATACGCCTATACATATTATAGATCAGGGCAATGGCAATGGTGGTATTAGTTATTTTATAGATGATGTGAGTGTAACACCCTTTGTATTACAGGCACCAAAATTGGGAAATGATACGACGGTTTGCCAAAATACCTTGCCTATGTTACTTACAGCACCTTTAGGCTATGATAGTATTACATGGAGTACAGGCGCTACAACACAAACCATAAATGTACTGCAAGCCGGCACTTATTGGGTAAAATGTACTAGCAACGGTTGTGGTAGTTTAACAGATACCATAAGCATAAAAACCACTAATACGTTGCCAACTACCGCGTTAAAAGATACTACATTTTGTAAAAAACAAGGTGCTATAATTTTAAATTCACCAACTGGCTTTGCCAGTTATTTATGGAGTACAGGAGTTAATACCCAAAGCATTAGTATAAACCAAAGTGGTAGCTATCATGTAACCGCCAATTATGCGTGTGGCGTTTTTAAAGATACTGTAAATGTTACTGTTATTAATAACCCTATGCAGCCGATTGCTAAGGATACGGCTTTTTGTCAAAACGAAGTGAATCCGCGTATTGTGGTATCAGGGCAAAACATACAATGGTACGAAAATGCTAATGATACTATTGCAGCAACTGCCCCTGCACTTACCAGTGAGCTTGCACAAGTTTATACTTTTTATTTAACACAAACTGTAAATAATTGCGAGAGTAATAAAGATACGGTAACTGTTACTATTTATCCTATACCCGAAATTGCATTAGCATCTGATACACTTGTTTGTGAAAAAAAATTAGCACGTATTGGTGTACCCTATAATACGTTATATTTTTATTTGTGGAACACTCATCAAACAACTTCATATATTGTTGCAGATACA
Organism: Bacteroidia bacterium; assembly: GCA_044357775.1. GTDB lineage: Bacteria > Bacteroidota > Bacteroidia > B-17B0 > Aurantibacillaceae > UBA4416. Next base: position 5,818 of record JBIKOX010000098.1, read on the forward strand.
TCAGGACTTTATACTTTACAAGTTAAAAACAATTGTGGTGAATTATATAAAAGTATACAGGTTACTTATGAAAATTGCGACAAATGCCTTTTTATACCCAATGCGTTTACACCAAACAACGATGGCTTAAATGATGAGTTTGAAGTAAAAACAGTTTGCCCTATTGAGTTTTATAGTTTAAAAATTTATAACCGCTGGGGTCAAAAAATAGCTGAGTATGATAGCCCACAAGCCAAATGGAGCGGCGAAAAAAATAATATTACGCAACAACAAGATGTATATGTTTATGTTGTGGATGTGACTTATACAAATCACATTACAGAACATTTTGTAGGGCATGTTACTTTGCTGAAGTAAAGATATAAGTTAGCGTTGCAATCTCATTACTCCTTCAATGGTTCAATGGTTCATTGCATTCATCTCGCTTATTTGTGCATCAAGTTAAAGTACAATAAAGATACAAGTGCTAAAAGCCTAAGATAAAAGTAGTAGCAAAAATTATGTATATTCGTTTTACTTAAAACACGCTATCGATTAGCGGCAATAGAACAAATAGTTGTTGTATTGCCGAAAGAAAACCGCGAAAACGTTATGTGCCATTTGTGGACAACGACCGTATTTGCAATCTTACAAAGATAATTTTTCAAATTTTAGCAACATTTTTTGCGATTTTGAAAATCAATACCTTTTCTTTAACTTTATTCTCAAATTCGCTGACAATGACAACAACTGACCATATTAGAAACGGAATAATTGAAAAACTACTTACTATTTCAAACAAGGACTATTTAACCGCACTTTTTCAATTAGTTAAAAACAGTCCTGTAGACTTAGAAACTGTTAAGCTGACCGAGGAGCAAATTGTAATGTTAAAACTCAGCGAAAGGGACATCAAAGATAAAAACTTGATCCCTCAATCTCAACTTGACAAATCTGACTTGAAGTGGCTAAAAGAACTGTAGTTTGGACCCAGACTGCTGCTCAACAACGTCGGGAAATTTTAAAGTATTGGGTTAAACGAAACGGTACGACAACTTATGCGGAAAAATTAATTAAATTGACGGCTGAACAAATTAACGTAATCCAAAGCAATCCTAAATTATTTAAAAAAGCAGACTTTCCGGAAACTTATGTTTCAGCATTAGGACACTTTAGTATATTCTATAAATTCAATAAAGACCTTCTTATTATCACTGCATTTTGGGACAATCGGCAAGATCCAAAAAAACTGCTGGATATCCTTAAAAAACAAACGGGCAAATAACACACGGTTATTCTATTTGGGCAATCGGCTTCGGCATTTGCAAAAGCAGTCCCTTCGGGAAACACAGTTATTTATGCTCTGCAAATGGCCAATAAACATTTAGCTCCTTTGTTGGTAATATTTCGGTAGAAATAGTTTCAAAACCCCAACTAAAATTTTGCGCGAAAACGTTACAGGCAAATGAAAAATTTTACGTGCAAATAAATACTACATCTAATGTAACTATTCAACTGCATAATCAAATTGGAGAAATGGTGTTTACAATTAACAGCGACCATAAAAATATAGAAATTAACACCAGTATATTTGCTAATGGGATTTACAATTTAACTTGTAAAACAAAACAAGGAAACAGTCAAAAAAAGCTAATCATTAATCATTGATTTTTTTAATTATTTAACGCTAATCTATCAAAAACCATCTGTTAAAAACAATCTACTTTGCCAATTTAAAAAAGCACTATTGATTGTAACTTAACAACATGATTAAATTTCTGTATAAAACGCTTTTCGCTTTTTCTGTTTTAATAACAATGGCTTTTGTTATTAAAAAATCTCAACCCGATTTAATTAAAATTGGACCTGCCTTTTTAAATTCAGAATCTCGTTGGGTAGATTCTGTATTTGCTTCTTTAAATTCAGATCAACGATTAGCACAACTATTTATGGTGGCGGCATATAGCAATAAAGACATGAAGCATGTTGCCGAAATACGAGAATTAGTAGAAAAATATAATATTGGTGGATTAATATTTATGCAAGGCGGGCCAAAGCGTGAAGCTAAATTAAATAACTATTACCAAAGCAAAGCTAAAACTCCTTTATTGATTTCTATTGATGGCGAGTGGGGCCTTGCTATGCGATTAGATAGTACGCCTAAATATCCTCGTCAAATGACCTTAGGCGCAATAAAAAATGATTCATTACTATTTTATATGGGTAAGCAAATTGCCCGCGAATGCAAACGCATGGGAATTCATGTAAACTTTGCGCCAGTAGCCGATGTAAATAACAATCCATTAAATCCGGTGATTGGGATGCGTAGTTTTGGCGAAAATAAATTTAATGTTGCCAATAAAGCTGTGATGTATATGAAAGGCTTACAAGCCGAAGGTGTTATGGCAAATGGCAAACATTTTCCGGGACATGGAGATACCGACAGCGATTCGCATAAAACATTACCAGTAATTAGCGCCTCTAAAGAGCGTATGGATACTTTAGAGTTATATCCATTCAGACAATTATTTGACCAAGGGTTATCAAGTATTATGGTGGCTCACTTGTTTGTGCCTTGTTATGATACAACCAAAAATACAGCTTCTACTTTATCTCCTTATATTATTCAAGATTTATTAAAAAAGCAATTGGGCTTTCAAGGTTTAATTTTTACAGATGCCTTAAACATGAAAGGTGTTGCTAGCTTTTATGAACCGGGAATGGTTGATGTAAAGGCTTTATTGGCAGGTAATGATGTATTATTGTTTGCAGAGAATGTTCCTAAAGCAATAGAGCAAATAAAATTAGCTGTAATGAATGGACAAATTACTCAGGATGAAATTGACGCTCGTTGTAAAAAAATATTGAAAGCTAAATTTTGGTGCGGTTTAAATAAGAAACAATTTGTAAATCATAAAAACCTTTATGAAGATTTAAATACGAAAGCTTCTTTTGTAATGAACACAAAATTAGCAGAAGCATCTGTTACTTTATTGAAAAACGAAAATTCAATATTACCATTAAAGCGTTTGGATACTTTAAAAATTATTGAAGTATCAATAGGCGATTCAAATGAAAATTTATTTTCAACAACTATAAATAAATATTCAAAAATTGATCATTTAGGAATTGATCACGATGCCTCTAAAAAAGAAAGAGATTCATTATTATCAAAAATAAAAAACTATAATTTAGTTATCCTACAAATTAATAAAACATCTTATAAGCCTGAAAAAGATTTTGGTTGCTCTGAAGGAAGTATGGATGTCATCTCTAAAATCTGTGAGCAAAAAAATACAATTACCACTTTGTTTTCTAATCCTTATTTAATAAATAAGTTAACAAACATCAATAATTCACAAGCTATTATAGAGGTTTATGAAAACAATCAGTTTAGTCAAAAAGCTGCAGCAGATGCTATTATGGGAGCCATTGCTATAAATGGAAGTTTGCCAGTATCTACAAATTTATTTAAAGCAGGTACAGGAATTGAAATTAAAAACTCAATAAGAGTGCAATATGTTACTCCTGAGCAAGTAGGAATAAATAGTAATAAATTATTGCAAGTGGATTCAATTGCAAAGATCGGAATAAAAGAAAATGCTTATCCAGGTTGTCAAATAATCGCTATTAAAAATGGAAAAGTATTTTATCAGAAAAATTTTGGAAAGCAAACTTATGAATCTAGTTCCGAAAAAGTAAATGATCGTACTATTTATGATTTAGCATCCTTAACTAAAATTTTATCATCCTCGTTAGCTTTAATGAAATTGAATGAGCAAAAACAATTTGATTATGAACAACATTTAGATTATTATTTTCCTGAGCTACAAGGAACCAATAAATCGAATATTCATTATAAAGATATGTTAACGCATCAATCTGGTTTACCAGCTTGGTTGCCGTTTTGGCAAAAAACGGTAGATAAAAAAAATGGATTTAAAGCCGGATATTACAGTGATGAATATTCTGAAAAATTCCCTGTAAAAGTTGCTAAAAATCTATATGTGGTTAAGGATTTTAATGATTCTATTTATAATCAAATAATGAGTTGCAAAATGGAAGAAACTTGTAAATATGTTTACAGCGACATTGGTTATTATTTTTCAAAAATAGTAATTGAACGATTAACAAAAACAACTCTAGATAAATATGTCCAATCTCAATTTTATAAACCGCTAAATTTAGGACTGATGTATCAGCCACTTTCTATTTTTTCTCCTCAACAAATTGCTCCAACTGAAAATGATTTAAAATTCCGAAAACAATTGGTAAGAGGTTATGTGCATGATCAGGGTGCTGCATTGATGGGAGGAGTTGGAGGGCATGCCGGCTTGTTTGGCAATGCTAATGATGTTGCAATAATTATGCAAATGCTATTAAACAACGGACAGTATGCTAATCAACAAATTTTAGATAGCTCAATCATTAAGCAATTTACTAGAACACATTTTTCGGATAACAGAAGGGGATTATGCTTTGATAAACCCGAATTTGATGCGAAAAAAGAAAGTCCGGTTACTAAAGAATGTAGTTTGCAAAGCTTTGGACATAGCGGTTTTACAGGCACTTTTGCCTGGGCAGATCCTGAAAACGGATTAATATTCGTGTTTTTATCTAATAGAGTTTACCCCAGTGCGGATGAAAATAAATTGGCTAAACTGGGAATAAGAAGTAAAATTCATAAAACCTTATATGAAGCAGTGAGGTAATGCACACTACTTTTAAATGAGCGTTTTATTAGTTACTTTTATAATTCAAATTTTATTTTATTTAAAATGAGCGAGGCACTACAAAATCAAAAGAATCAAATTCTTAAGTTGTTAAAAGAAAAATCAGTGATGAAACAAGATGTGTTTAGAAACACAATTGCTGCTTTTGAATTGCTAAAAAAATCAGTTGAAGAAATTGCTAAAGATTTAAACAAAGAAACGCAAGAAATTGACAAGCGTATTATTGTGTCAACTTTAGAAACAACAACGTATGCCACTCAATTAAAAGTGGCTGGTGATATGTTAGAATTTTTTATGCATACCAATGTTTTTGAGTTTGATAAATCGCACGCGATGTACAAAACTGGCTATATAAAACAAAACGAGTACAAT
>JBIKOX010000270.1:0-3012 GCA_044357775.1 Bacteroidia bacterium
ATCTTGCCAAGTTATAATTGCTCCTCCTAATCCATCACTCTCTAATGTTGGATTTTGTTGTTGGTTTGGTACTACACAAATTCCTATCCCATTTGGCGCCCACTGAACAATTCCATCAAATGAAATACGTTGCGCATAAATATCGAAATAAAAACTAGCTGAATCTTCCCATACTATAATTGCTCCACCGTTTGCGTCACTTACTATTTTAGGATTTTTTTGATTGGTAGCTCTATTGCAGACCAAAACCCCATTCCCTCGCCACAAAGGATTACCAGAAGAGTCAATTTTTTGAGCGTATATATCATAATTTCCATCCCGTGAATCTTCCCAAGTTATTATGGCACTTCCATTTGTCCCACCGGAAGTAATATTATTTGATTTTTGCGCACCAATTGTATCGCAAATAACAATTCCATTTGACGTCCATTTGCTAAAACCATCTGATTTTATGCGTTGAGCGTAAATACCTGTAGAATTTGTTAGAATATTTCTATTGTCGTCCCAAGCAATCACAGCGCCATTTTTAGTATCCGAAATTGTATGAATATTTTGTTGTGATTTTGGCTGAATTACAACAGCCGTATTAAAAACAGTACTACTATTCCATTGCGCTTTAAATGAAGAAAAAAAAATAAACAATAAAAAAGTAAAAAATAATTTGTTATTTAGCATATTGTAAAATTAATAATTATTTAACATTAATGACACATATACTACAAGTTATTTAACTTCAAAAAATTGCCATATACCGTTTTCATGAATTAAAATGAACAAAAAATCGTAAGTTTATGCGTCAAATATTAACACGTTTAAAAGTAGCAAAAACAAATTATGTTTAAGATTAAAATAGGAATAATAGTTTTTATAGCATGTTTTTTTACTTTTTGCAAAAAGGAAGCCGGCCCGGGTGGTAAAGTAAATATTAGGGGAAAAGTCTATGTAAAAAATTACGATCCCTCCTTTGGTATATTATTGAGTGAATATTATGTATCAGGAGAAAATGTTTTTATTACATATGGTGATGAAACGACCGTAGGTGATAATGTGAAAACATCTTATGATGGTTCTTATGTATTTCCGTTTATGCAAAGGGGAAAATATAAAATTTGGGCGGTTTCAAAAGATTCTTCTTCAACTGATCCTACGGCAACAAAAGCTATCATTCAACAAATTGAAGTAACAAGTAAAAAAGGTGATGTCACCGTGCCAGATATTGTTATTTTAAATTAAAAGAACTTGAAATCCTTATTGTTTTTTATAACCTCCAGCGCAATTTTACTTTGCAGTTTTGCGGGCTTTAGTCAAAAATTAATTAAAGACGCGGGCATGTGGAATACAATTTCATTTAAACATAAGTTTAATAAAAAGTTTGCATTATTGCTTACCCAAGAGTTTCGTTTAAAGGAGAATTATAGTCAAATAAATGTAACCTATACAGAATTAGGATTAGAATATAGCTATAAAAAAAACATAAAAACATCCTTAGTTTATAGAAATATTCAAAAATTTCAATATCAAAGCCCACTTAGTTTTCGAAATAGGTTACAGTGGGATATTTTAATAAAAAAGAACTTTGGTAAGATTGGATTTAATTACAGGCATAGATTGCAAACTGAAGTAAAAGATTATTTTACAAGCGCTGATGGAAAACTAAAAGAATGGTTTTCAAGACATAAAATTGGGGTAAAATATGATTTCAATTATAAATGGAATGCTGCAGTTTCGGGCGAGTACCGATTGCAAATAAATGATCCTAGAAGTCCGGAATACAATATGGGTTTTCACAGGCAGCGATACCAAGTAGGGGTTACATACAAAATTAACAAAAAGCAAGATGTTGGTATTTATTATTTGTACCAAAACGATTTTAATATTCAAGATTTAACAGATATTTACATTTTGGGTATTGAATATTCTTTTGGGTTTTAAAAAATAGCATATCTTTGCTCTGATTGAAAACTGGAGTTACACATCTATTGTTTATTATCTGTCTAACAGGCGTTTTTTGCCTGTCATTTAATTCAACGTTCAAATTATTAAAGCAATCTGTTACTGTAGTATTAAACGAGGTCAATTTTGATGATATAGCAGAAGAGGATGAAACTGAAAAAAAAGAAATTGAAGAAGATTCTAAACTCGTTTCCGACTTCGAAACTTTAGATTATTTATATTTCTTTCAAAGCAAAGCAAGCTTAAATCCTATTGAATCTAAATTAGTTTCAATGCTTAAGAATATTCAAAGCCCACCACCTAAAATTTAATACTTATTTTATTGAGAAGACCTGAAAGGGTATTCTTCGTTAATAAATATTTAACTTTAATAAAAAAATTATGTTTCAAAAAAAGTTTCTTGCCGATTTAAAGGCTGGGATTGTTGTATTCTTGGTAGCGTTGCCATTATGTTTAGGAATAGCCATGGCATGCAAAGTGCCATTGTTTTCAGGCATTATTGCTGGGGTTGTTGGCGGCATCTTAGTTACTATTTTTAGTGGCTCTAAATATAGTGTATCTGGCCCCGCTGCAGGCTTAACTGCTATTGTGCTTGCATCCATAAGTCAATTAGGGAGTTTTCAAGTTTTTTTAGCAGCTGTAGTTTTTGCGGGTGTAGTTCAATTAATACTGGGCGTTATAAAAGCAGGCGCTATCGGTAATTATATTCCAAATGCTGTTATAAAAGGTATGCTTGCTGGTATTGGAATAATTTTAATTATTAAACAAATTCCGCATTTGTTTGGATATGATAAAAATCCTGGTGGTGACGAACAATTTATTCAAATCGATGGAGAAAATTCATTTACGGAATTAGTACACATGGTTAATTTTATTACACCAGGAGCTATTGCTATTGGCTTAGTTTCATTTGCTGTTTTGATAATTGCCGAAAAACCGTTTTATAAAAAGGATAAAATTTTATCTAATTTACCTGGACCACTTTTAGCCGTTTTATGTGGCGTTTTATTAACCATCTCTTTTAAAAGTAATGCATTTTTAGTTATAGACTCTATCCAC
>JBIKOX010000271.1:0-2994 GCA_044357775.1 Bacteroidia bacterium
GATATTTATGCGCAACGCATTTCATTTGATGGAATTGTTCAGTGGGCGCCAAATGGGATAGGAATTTGTGTAGTACCAAACCAACAACAAAATCCAACATTAGAGAGTGATGGATTAGGAGGAGCAATTATAACTTGGCAAGATAAACGTTCAAATGTTGACTATGATATTTATGCTCAGCAAATAAGTTCAAATGGAACTATAGGTTGGGCTAGCAATGGTGTAATTGTTTGTAATGCAGCTAATACTCAAAGTAATCCAAAAATAGAACCTGACGGTAATAATGGAGCTATTATTGGTTGGATTGATAAAAGAAATGCTTTAGATTACAACATTTATAGCCAACGTATAAACTCTGCTGGCAATGTGCAGTGGACAAATAATGGCATAGTGGTATGTGGCGCATCCAATAATCAAAGTGCATTAGAAATGAAATATATTGGATCAACAGGCGTAGTTTATTCATGGAAAGATGATCGCACTTCATTTAATCAAATTTACGCTCAATTAATCAATTTGTCAGGCATAGAGCAGCTAACATCTAATGGTATACAATTATCCTCAGGACTAAGATCTATCAATCCAAATAGCACCCAAGATGGCTCAGGAGGTGTGATTATAGCTTGGCAAGATTCAACAAGTTTAGGATGGGATATAAAATCACAAAAACTAGATGCTAATGGTTCTGTTAAATGGCTAAATGGCGGCGTAATCGTATCCGATGCGGGGTTTGATCAAACATCTGTTAGTCAAACGATTGATGGAACAGGAGGCGCCATTTACATTTGGGAAGATAAAAGAAATGGCTCTAATTCAGAAATTTACGCCCACCATTTATTTTATAATGGGTCAGAATTTGTTGGAATTAATGAAATAAAAAAATCTAAATCCAGTGTCATAACTTTTCCTAATCCTGCTATCGATTTTATTCAATTTAAACTAGAAGATAAATATGAAGATAATGACTGCACTATTGATTTATTTGATGCTCTTGGAAATAAAATACAAACCATCATCACTACCATCATAAAAAATAAAATTTCTATTTCAAACTTAAATCTTACAAACGGCTTATATTTTTATACCTTAATAGTGCAAAATAATGAAAGTAGTACTACTGGAAAATTTCTTATAAATAAATAACTTGAATGAATTATAAATACATAGTTTTTTTTCTATTAATAATTAGCACTTCCTTTTTTGCGCAAAGTAAAAAGGAGGTGAAGAAATTTAAAATTAAATCATCAAGCGTTACTTCTACAGAAAATGGAAAGACACAGAATGAAGGTAAATTGGTTTTTGACGCCAGTGGAAATATCATTGAAAAAACAGACTATAATAAGGAGGGCCAAATAAAATCAATAAACAGAATAAAATACAATTCAGATGGCGACGATATTGAAGATAATCAGTATGACGGCACTAATAAACTGATTGAAAAAACATTAACTAAATATAATGCAGACGGAGAAAAAATAGAAGAAGTGGTTTTTGATGCTAATGCCAAAATTATAAAGAAACACATTTTTATTTATGATAATAAAGGGTTGAAATTGGAACGCAGAACATTTGATCCTTTCGGTAAATTAATTAGCACTAAACTATACACCTATTATTTTAAATAAACCAGCTGGAAAAAATTAATCATATAATTGAAACATTTGATCCAATTACTTTGCTAGAAATGGATAGGGTTAAGTTAATGGATAGAACTGACACAAAATTTATTTTTAACATTGATAATTTGCCCGCGGTTTTAAATGAAGCAAAAAATTATTATAAGATTTTAAATGTAGAGGGAAATAGAATAAGTCGCTATAAAACTCTGTACTTTGATACTGAAAATTTTGACCTATATAATAAACATCATAGCGGAAAACTAAACAGATATAAAATACGACATAGAACCTATGTAGAAAGTAATTTAGGTTTTTTGGAAGTGAAATTTAAAAATAATAAAGGTAGAACGCTTAAGACCCGCATAAAAGAAATAGGAGTACCCGATATTAACAATGGAAAAGCGTTTGATTTTTTAAAAAGAATGCTACCATTTGACCATCTGAGTTTACTGCCGAAGATTTGGATTAATTATAGTCGTATTACACTAGTTAATAAAATTTCTGCTGAACGGTTAACGTTAGATTTAAATTTAGAATTTGAACGAGAAGGAAAAAAACAAATTCTTGACAAGTTAGTTATTGCGGAAGTAAAACAAGATAGTAAAGTAGCATCTCCTTTTATTTCAATGATGCGCGCAAAGCATATTCGCCAAGGTTCTATTAGCAAATATTGTTTTGGTGTAGCTAGCTCTTTTAGTGAAGTGAAAAAAAATAACTTTAAACAAAAATTATTAAACGTAAATAAAATAATAAAACTATGACACTACTACAATTAGCAAGCGACGCAGTTCCAATGTTAACCGGTTACGAAGAATTACAAAAATTATCCGCAAAAATTGGTTTTAGATTATTGATTGATTTAACTTCTGTATTTATTTTAGTAAGATGTATCTATTACCCTATCTATAAACATCGAGAATTATTTTTTACATACTTTATTTTTAACATCATCATTTTTTTAATCTCATTTTTATTGAACAAAGTAGATTTATCGATGGGAGCTGCTTTTGGTTTATTCGCCGTGTTTAGTATGCTTAGGTATAAAACGGAAGAAATTGCAATTAAAGACATGACCTATTTGTTTTTAGCCATTGCTATTGGCCTAGTATCTGCAGTAACAAAAGTAAAAGATACGGAAGATCATATAGAATATTTGTTTTTAATTGGTATTAATGCAGTTGTTTTACTTTTAACTTACTTATTAGAAAGTAATGTTTTTATGAAAAAAGAAAATGTTAAAACAATTCTATACGAAAATATTGAACTTATTAAAGCAGACAAAAAAGAAGAATTACTAGCTGATATTAGACTTCGCTCTGGCTTTAATGTTCACAGATATTCTATTCATAAAATTGATTTTTTAAAAGATGCTGCA
>JBIKOX010000099.1:0-10806 GCA_044357775.1 Bacteroidia bacterium
AAGTGAGAAGAGAGATAAAAGAATTTGATTCAGTTTGGGTAAGTATACATTGTAATGTTAAGGTTACCCACGTTTATTAGAGAAACCTAGAATTTCCCTTGGAAACCAAATCCAAAGTTTACACCAGCACCTGTTAAGTCTAACACATCTGGTATATTAGTAACTGTGTTTTTAAAGTATAAATCTTTGTACGAATAATTCACATAAGCTAGGTTAATAAACATACCTATATGATCGCCGAAATAAAAACGAGGTTGTAAATGAAAATCAAATATTAATCCTCCACCTTTTGCTGCGGAAATATACTGATCTCTTGCTTCCCAATTTAAAGTTGAATATCCAAAATTAAATCCTGCTAACACATCTACACGTTTTGTCCTCAAAAAATGAGCATTAACCAAAATAGTTGCATCTAATCCTGTAATTGATGGTTTTGAATTTGTGATTGTATCCTTTGATGTGAAATAATCAGATAAAAGAACTTTAGCACCAATACCTAACCAATTTGAAACACCTCGCTCATAATGTAGACTCAACATTTTATTAGCAGCAGTGCTAACATCAGACTGTTTGTTTGACGCCACTTTAGTTACATAATTATAAATCCCTAAATCAGCTCCAAAAGCAACTACATTCGACTTTTTTTCAAAACTTTGTTGAGCTACTAAATTTATTGAATATAAAACTGCTATTCCTAATGTTATTTTTTTCATGTGTTGATATTTATTGTTTTTAAGTTGTTATGGGGTTTAGCCAGTTTGTCTTCATTTATATTTACGTTTTGAAAAACATAGCTAATTCATAGTGTAAAATTAATTTATTTACTGATAATTAGTATTTCCGTCCTTCTATTTTTTGATCGACCTTCCTCATTCGAATTATCGGCAATTGGCTTATTAGGACCGTAACCTTTCGCTGAAATATTTTTCCCGTTAACACCTTTTTCTTCTAAAAATGCTTTTACGATATAAGCTCTATTTGCAGATAGTGCTTCATTTGATTTAGCAACTCCAATATTATCTGTATGACCTTGTATTTCGATTTTGATATTAGGATTCTCTTTTAAATATTCTGCAAAAGATTCTAAAACAATAAAAGATTCTTTTGTTAAATCCGCTGAATTAGTATTATAATATAAATTATTTAACACAAACGAACTTCCTTCTTTAGCCTCATTGATTTCAATTTTTACAGAGGTTGGCTTGTTGATAAAACTTGCATCTTTAACACTAACCATCTTGGAAGAAAATGAATAATCATCTTTTTTTACAGTTAATAATAAATCATCTTTCATTTTAAGATTCACAGCCACCATAAATTTACCTGTACTTGAATCAACTACTGCCAATGTTTTTTCTTTAGTCACAGTATTTGTTATTTCCACTTTTGCCCCTTCAATGTTATTGCCGGAGTTATCTTTAATTTCTCCTTTTAAAAAAGTAGTTTCTTGTGGACGAGCTTCTTTATATAATTCAAAGGAATATAAATCATATCTACCAATTCCCTTGCCTCGCATTTTTCCTTCGTCGTATGAAAAGAAATAACCTGTTTTACTATCTGTACTTACAAAAAAACCAACATCATCTACCTCTGTATTTATTGGATAACCAATATTTTCAGCTTCTATCCACTGTCCTTTATCATTTTTTCGGACAAGGAAAATATCCATTCCTCCAAAACCAAAATGACCATCGCTACTAAAATACAAGGTTTCGCTATCCGAGTGAATGAAAGGTGTTTTTTCATTTCCATTAGTATTAATTTTTGGACCAGCATTTTGCGGCATGGCCCATATTTTTGTATTAGGATCTTTTTTAGTGATATAAATATCAATTCCTCCATAGCCGCCTGGCCTGTCACTTGCAAAATAAAGAGTATTTCCATCTGCACTCAAAGTTGGTTGAGAGTCCCAATAAACGGGATGATTTACATTTGCACCTATTTTTGAAATTTCACTCCAAGTATCCTCGTCATTTTGACTGACATAAATATCACAATTTGGCTGCGTGCCACCTTCAAATCGACTCATTGCAAAATACAAAAACTTATTATCGATTGAAATTGTGCATCCACCTTGATTATCCTCGGTTGTGTTAAATGGCGGCGACATAGCTTCTCCAGAATTAAAAACACCGGCATTATCGCGATTAGCAACCATAAATAATTCTCTTTCTCCATCAATTGCTTTTACAGTATTCCTGGATTTTAAAGGGACTTTTCGTGTAAAAAAGCAGAGTTTATCATCAGGCGAAATGTATGCTAAATATTCATCTGTTTTTGTGGAAACACCTGTTACTACTTTTGGTTCAAATGGTACAATTTTCTTTTTAAGTTCACTTTCTTTTTTAGCATACTTAATCATTTCTTTTGCCTGATACAATTGACCTTCATATTCTTTACCATATTTTTTGTCATCATCATCTTTAAATTTTATAAATTGTTGTAGGTATTTTATGGCTGAATCATTTTTTGTTTCTTCATAAAAATTAAATCCTATGTAATAGTATGGCTCTGAATGAATTTTCGGACAAACAGCAATTGCATTTAATAAAAATGGCACTGCAGGAGCAAATGGTTTGCTTTCTAACTTGCAGTGAACAATAATTTCTCTAGCCATCGCTAAATTGGCTTCAGCAAAATCTGGCTCTATTTCCAAACATTCACGCAAGAAAGCAAGGCGTTCTGGCTTTTTATATTTCTTTTTGTCAATTGCTTTTTCGTATAATTTTAAAGCTTTTTTATTATCTATTTCCACACAAAATTTGGATGTAGATTCATCGTCATCCTGCGCAAAAAATTGAGTTGTGCAAAGTAAAAATGAAAAAAGTATAATTTGTTTAAACATGTGATTAGATTTAAGTAATAAATATAAAGTAGCAAGATAAATATGAATTAATACTCACTATTTTATACTTTTTTAAAACTTACTTTGGTTTATAAATTGGAGTTTGTTTTTCGGGCTCAGGCTTTTTAACGTTATCGCTTTTATCTTTATCTTTTCTAATATCAATAGCAGGATCATAAACCCAATTTCCTTTTTTCATGGACAAAGCATCAAAGCTTCCGTCTGGTCCGTAATACTGAAATTGCCCTTCCAACATGGGGTCTGGAGTGCTGGGCGCTAAATGACTAAAAATAATTTGTTTTCTGTTGGCATTATATTTTAACGACATGGATACTTCGCTGGCATATTCAAACATAATTCGTTTAGCAAACTTCCCCGGAAATTTAAAAACATCTTTACCAAAGGTAGGTGTGCCATCTGGTTTAAAACTTAAGATATCTATAAATTTACGTTGCGTTAATTTATCATTGCCATCCCATCCAATAAGTGTATAAAAATCATCGTTAGATTTAATCACATCTACATATAACATTCCAAACCACTTGCTCGGATCTGAAATATAATTTTCGGGTGTTTTAATGGTATTTGATTTATCAAGTAATTGATAAAATTCATATTGAGTGGATTTTTCTTTTTTAAGAAATCCTTTTTTTATTGTTTTACTATTATTGACTTGTATAAAGCCAAAGTAAAAATAGGTTTGATCTTCTTTACGCATATCCCAGGTAATAATTCTGAATTTTTTATCTGGAGAATACACTAAAGCTATATCCTTTTTCAAACTATCAAAAGGATATAATATTGATTTTTCATCTTTTAAAATCACATTCCATAATGCTAAAAATTCCTTATTTGCATTAAAACGATTTACTTCTTTTTTACTGTAAAAAACCCTTTCTTTAATCTGTTTTAAAGAATCTTCTAGTTCCGAAAAACGCTTACTATCAGACTCAGATAATTGAGCAAACCCAAATTGGTTTAGTGCTAAAACAAAAAGAGTAAAAAGGATTATTCGCATTTCTCTATAACGGATTATGATTGGAAAGTTACAGAAAATATTTTAATAGAGCTGTCAGGTTTTAAAAACATGACAGGTCTATTTTCTGAATAAAAGTTAATTAAGCTAAAGAGCCGTATAATTTCATGCGTTGTTCTTTTACTTGGTCACTTTCTAAATACTCATCATAAGTCATTTTTTTATCAATAAAGCCCTTTGGTGTTAATTCAATAATACGATTAGCAACCGTTTGCATCAACTCATGATCATGACTTGTTAAAAGAACTACACCTGTATAATCTTTTAAGGCATCGTTATAAGCAATAATACTTTCTAAATCTAAGTGATTAGTTGGCTCATCTAAAATCAACATATTTGGATTAACCTGCATCATACGACTTGTCATACAACGCACTTTTTCTCCTCCTGATAATACTGAACATTTTTTTAAAACCTCTTCGCCACTAAACAACATTTTACCTAAAAATCCACGCACATAACTTTCATCTTTGTTTGATGAATATTGGCGTAACCAATCCATTAAATTCATATCACCAACAAAATACTTAGCATTATCATTTGGTAAGTATCCTTTATGTATGGTTGTTCCAAATTTATAGTCTCCACTATCCGCTGTGTCTTCTTCGTTAATAATATCAAACAAAGCGGTAATTGCTAAATGGTTTTTTGCAATGAATGCAATTTTATCTCCTTTAGCCACATTGATATTTACATTTTTAAACAAAACACCATCAACGTTCGACTTGGTTAAATTTTCGATATGTAAAATTTGATCTCCTGCTTCGCGCTCTTGCTTAAAAATAATACCTGGATATTTACGCGTACTTGCAGGAATTTCATCAACCACTAATTTATCCAATAATTTTTTACGAGAAGTTGCTTGACTTGATTTACTGGCATTAGCACTAAATCGACGAACGAAATCTTGTAACTCCGTACGTTTATCTTCCATCTTTTTATTAGCATCACTGCGTTGCTTTAACGCTAACTGACTCATTTGATACCAGAAACTATAGTTGCCAGTATACGTTTTTAATTTATTATAATCAATATCACACGTGTGCGTACAAACGGCATCCAAAAAATGTCGATCGTGACTTATAACAACAACTGTATTTTCGAAATCAGCTAAATAATTTTCTAACCACGAAATAGTTTCAACATCCAAATCGTTGGTGGGCTCATCTAATAATAAAATATCAGGGTTACCAAAAATAGCTTGCGTTAATAAGATTTTTACTTTGTCTTTTCCAGTTAAATCTTTCATCATTTTATAGTGAGATTCAACTGGGATGCCAACATTGGTTAATAAAGTAGCTGCATCGCTTTCTGCATTCCAACCATTCATTTCTCCAAATTCACCTTCTAATTCCGCTGCTTTTATTCCATCAGCTTCACTAAAATCAGGCTTTGCATAAATAGCATCTTTCTCTTTCATGATGTTATAAAGGCGTTTGTTTCCCATCATGACTGTATCTAGGACAGTGAACTCATCAAACTCAAAGTGATTTTGTTTTAATACACTCATGCGCATTCCGGGCAAAATACTTACCTGACCTTTATTTGGTTCAATTTCACCAGATAAAATTTTCATAAACGTTGATTTACCAGCACCATTAGCACCAATTAAACCATAGCAGTTACCTGGAGTAAATTTTACATTTACCTCGTCAAACAAAATACGTTTGCCATATTGCAAACTCACATTAGAAACAGAAATCATCTCAAAAAAATTAGGCGGCAAAGATACCAAAAAAGATTAAAGATAAAAGACAGAAGATAAAAGACAATTATCTTCAAAAAGTCAAGCATTATTAATTTTGTCGGAAGATTCAATAACTGTTATTAAATTAAATGAATCTTTCATCTTTAATCTTTCATCTTTAAACTAAAAAAAGGTAATTTCGTGCATCTAAAAAAGACACTATGCCAAAAGGAATTTATAAAGTACCAGTTGCGATTAACGAACCGATTAAAAGTTATGCTTCTGGAAGCTCTGAGCGTAAAGAATTACAAGCCATGCTTAAAGAATTACGCAGCAAAGAATTAGATATTCCAATGTATATTGGAAATAAAGAAGTGCGTAGCGAAAACAAAACGCGTTTAGCTCCTCCTCATGATCATAGACATACATTAGGACATTTTCATAAAAGCGATAAAACGCATGTTGAACAAGCTATTAATGCTGCTTTAGATGCAAAAGAAAAATGGGCTAATTTAAGTTGGGAACATCGTGCTTCTATCTTTTTAAAAGCTGCTGAATTAATTGCTGGACCATATAGAGCTAAACTAAATGCGGCTACCATGTTAGGACAAAGTAAAAATGCCTTCCAAGCGGAAATTGATAGCGCTTGCGAAATTATTGATTTTTTAAGATTTAATGTTCAGTACATGACGGAGATTTATGCTGAGCAGCCAATCTCTGGAGCAGGTGTTTGGAACCGTTTAGAATGGAGACCTTTAGAAGGATTTATTTATGCCTTAACGCCATTTAATTTTACAGCTATTGCAGGTAATTTACCAACAAGTTGCGCCATGATGGGTAACGTAGTTGTTTGGAAACCTAGTAATACTCAAGTGTACAGCGCTAATGTGTTAATGGAAATTTTTAAAAAAGCAGGTGTACCAGACGGTGTTATCAATTTAATTTATCCAAGCGGACCAGATGCAGCAGAGGTGGTATTTAACCATAAAGATTTTGCTGGTATACATTTTACAGGAAGCACTGAAGTGTTTCAAAATATTTGGCAAACTATTGGAAACAATATTCATAAATACCGTTCTTACCCTCGTATTGTTGGAGAAACAGGAGGGAAAGATTTTATTATGGCACACAAATCAGCTGAAGCAAAATCATTAGCAGTGGCTATTTCTCGTGGTGCTTTTGAATACCAAGGTCAAAAATGTTCTGCGGCTTCTCGTGCTTACGTTCCTAGCAATTTATGGGAAGAAGTAAAAGGATATCTTTTGGCTGATTTAAAAGACATGAAAATGGGTCCAACCGAAGACTTTACAAATTTTATAAATGCCGTTATAGACGAAAAAAGTTTTGATAAACTTACTAAATACATTGATGCTGCTAAAAAAGACAGTAATGTTGAAATTATAGCCGGTGGAAATTATGATAAGAGTAAAGGTTATTTTATTGAACCAACTATTATTGTAGCTAAAGATCCAAAATATGTAACCATGTGCGAAGAATTATTTGGACCTGTGTTAACACTTTATGTTTATGATGCAGAAAAGTTTGAAGAAACATTAGAATTAGTAGATTCAACATCTATATATGCTTTAACAGGTGCTATTTTAGCACAAGACCGTTATGCTATTGAACTGGCAACTAAAAAATTAAGTAACTCTGCTGGTAACTTTTACATTAACGATAAATGCACTGGTGCAGTTGTTGGTCAGCAACCGTTTGGCGGTGCTCGCGGAAGTGGAACAAATGATAAAGCAGGAGCAAAAATAAATTTATTACGTTGGGTTTCGCCACGTACAATAAAAGAGACATTTACACCACCAACAGATTATAAATACCCATTTACTCAACCTGATTAATAACACATTATTTAAAGTCATTGTATGTCAAGTTTTTATAAGGATAAAATATTTTCAGTTAAAGTAATAGATGATTCCTATTACGAGATAAGGATATTTGAAAATAATGATTTTACTGTGGACGATTTAAAAAAATTAGTAGAGGCGCAAAAAAACAATGGCGGCTTGGTATTACCAATTTTAATTATTTGCGAAAAAAATGCATTCGCGGATATTATTTTACTGTCCAAGTTAAGTCAAAATGTAAATAGTCCCTATTCTAAAGCAGATGCTTTTGTACTAAATACTCTAGCGCAAAAAATATTAGCTAAATTTTATGTTAAAATAAATATTCCAGAAAGACCTACTAATTTTTTTGATAATGCGAATGACGCTTTAATTTGGTTAAAACAATATATGTAAATTCAATTATTACTTGAAAAATTTTCTAACTATTTTTCTTTTATTACCTACTTTGTTTTTTGGACAAGTATCTTCTTCTGTAAATAAAACAAACAGACATATATTTAATATTTTACTTACGGCTGGCGTTACTCCAGCTCAAGTGCATGGTGATGCTTATAGCGGGTTCAAAAAACTTGGAGCTACAGGTGGTATCGGAATTGAATCTGTTTTTACGGAAAAGGCAAGTATGAATTTATCATTTCTCTTCATACAAAAAGGCGCGCAAAAAAATCAAAATCTTATAAAAGGAGATTTAACTGCTTATTTTCTAAATTTAAATTATCTTGAGGTACCAATTTTAGTAACCTATACTCAAAAAAAGTTTTTATTTGATGTTGGTCTTTCAGCAGCATACTTAATTAATTATTATGAGGCAGATCAAAATATGAATTACACAGGAATTTTTCCATTTCAAAAATTTGATTATTCGGTAAAAATAGGATTGGGATATAATATCAGTCCAAAATGGTTTGTTAATTTTAGAAGTAGTAATTCGTTTATTACCAATCGTCCTAATAGAATAAAACAAGCCATTTATTACAACAATATCATTGCTCGAACGTTTAACAAAGGGTATTATAATAATATTTTAGAATTTACTTTAGGGTACAGAATTAGAGCCAGCAAAAAAAATTGAATAAATCATACAAAATAATTGTAGCCATAACGGGCGCTAGTGGAAGCATTTACGCTAAAGTGTTATTAGATAAATTATCTAAATTATCATCACAAATAGAACAAGTTGGAATTGTAATGAGCGATAATGCCAAAGATGTTTGGAAAACAGAATTGGGTAACGAAGACTATAAAAACTATCCTCAATTTACATTTTACGATAAAACTAATTTCTATGCTCCCTTTGCTTCAGGTTCTGCAAAATATAATACAATGATTGTTTGCCCTTGTAGTATGGGAACAATGGCTCGCATAGCTTCAGGTATTAGCAACGATTTAACTACAAGAGCTGCAGATGTAATTTTAAAAGAAAGGCGAAAATTAATTTTACTAATTAGAGATACGCCTTATAGTTTAATCCATATCAACAATATGCAAGTTATTACGCAAACTGGCGGTATTATTTGCCCGGCATCTCCGTCGTTTTATAGTAACCCTAAAACTTTTGAAGAATTAGCGGCTACCGTTGTTGATAGAGTTTTAGATTTAGCAGGATTAGAAATTAATAGTTTTCGTTGGGCTGAATAACCTATTCTTTCAGCAGTTCGCGGCTAATTACTAATTTTTGAATTTCGCTAGTTCCTTCGCCAATAGTACATAATTTACTATCGCGGTAATATTTTTCAGCAGGAAAATCTTTAGTAAAACCGTAACCACCAAATATTTGAACAGCTTCGTTTGCGTTTCTAACACATACTTCAGAAGCATAATATTTTGCAAAAGCACCTTCTTTAGTCATTTTTTGATGACGGTTTTTTAAATCGGCTGCTTTAAACGTTAATAATTCAGCGGCCTCTAATTCAGTTGCCATATCAGCTAATTTAAAACTGATAGCTTGAAAATGAGCAATTGGTTTGCCAAATTGTTCGCGTTCTTTAGCGTATTTAATTGAACACTCATAAGCTCCGCGAGCAATACCACAACTTAATGCAGCAATTGAAATACGGCCGCCATCTAATACTTTCATGGCTTGAATAAAGCCGTCACCTTCTTTACCCATCATTTGATCTTTGTGAACTCTGCAGTTATCAAAAATTAATTCAGCAGTTTCGCTGGCACGCATTCCTAGTTTATTTTCTTTTTTACCAGACTTAAATCCTGGCGTTCCTTTTTCAATAATAAATGCACTCATACCATGGCTATCGCCTTTTTCGCCAGTACGAACTATAACAACAGCTACGTTACCTGTAATAGCGTGTGTAATAAAGTTTTTAGAACCATTCAGTATGTAATAGTCGCCATCTTTAATTGCGGTAGTTGCCATTCCACCAGCATCAGAACCAGTACCTGTTTCTGTTAAGCCCCAAGCGCCAATCCATTCGGCTGTTGCTAATTTTGGTAAATACTTTTTCTTTTGTTCTTCGTTTCCAAAAGCTAAAATATGACCTGTGCATAACGAATTATGAGCAGCCATTGATAAACCAATAGAACCACATATTTTACTTAATTCAATAATAGCTGTAACGTATTCGGTGTATGATAATCCAGACCCACCATACTCTTCAGGAACTAAAACTCCCATTAAGCCTAAGTCGCCAAGTTTTTTAAATACTTCTACCGGGAAGATTTGAGATTCATCCCATTCCATCATTTGTGGGTAGATATTTTCTTTACCAAATTTGCGAATCATATCCGCAATAGCGTTTTGATTTTCATTTAATTGGAAATTCATTCCAATAGTGTTTTCTAATACTGTGCTAGACATATTATATTGTTTGAGTGTTTATTTAATTTTTCTTTTCCGTTTAAAAATTCTAATCCAATTACAAAGCTAAAGCCACAAACATTAGCTCCTTGTTGTTCTATTAAATGTGCTGCAGATTCAGCTGTGCCTCCTGTAGCTAACAAATCGTCATGTATTAATACATTCCAATCCTTTTTTAAGCTATCGGCATGCATTTCAATTTTGGCAGTACCATATTCTAAGGCATATTCATAGCTTATTGTTTTGTAAGGAAGTTTACCTGCTTTTCTAACCAAAATAAATGGTAAATTTAATTTATTGGCAAGTAATAATCCAAATAAAAATCCTCTGCTTTCAATGCCAACTATTGCATCTGGTTTAACTGAAATATGATCAATAAAACCATCAACTATTTCATTACAAAGTGCCTGATTTTCAAAAATAGGGGTAATGTCTTTAAATAGTATTCCTGGTTTTGGAAAGTCCGGAACATCTCTAATAGCTGCCTTTATGTTGCTTTCTAGGGTCATGTTTAAATTCACGACAAACTTAATGAATTTTTGTTTAAAAAAAGACAAATAA
>JBIKOX010000100.1:0-10758 GCA_044357775.1 Bacteroidia bacterium
AAACGTTTGGTGTAGATTTTTTTCAGTGTTAATTATTTTTTAGTTAGAAGTTACAAACTCAGGTTTATTTACTGAAAATGCCCGTACTCTCAAGGTAAAGCTTGCAATAGGATTATATTTGATGGTAAACTTGCCGTTGCCTGGCAAATATGGGTATGCGCCAACTGAAAATTGAAATGTGCTAGTCAATAAATTTTCATTTCGTAGCAGTAAGCCTATGGTGTAAGATTGATACAAATTGCTTCTGTATAATTTATGAGCTTGATTCTCGATTAATCCTAATCCTATGTTTATAATAGGCGCAAAGCGAAACCCAATAAATTGATATGGTAAATAAGCAACAAGTTCAGAACTTATGCTCATTTTAGAACTTCCGGATAATGAATTATTCTCAAAGCCATATAATTCATTAGTGCTGAAATTTAATGTTTCTCCATTTAATTTATTTTGAACATTGACATAATTTAAATTTACAAAAGCGCGAAAAAACCATTTTCCACTTTTTAGTAAATTACTGAAGTAGTATAATTTATAATTTGTAGTAATGTCATTAGAAGTTAATTTATTAAAAAATATGCCACTTGATAATGTGGACGATAAATAGCCAAATTTAAAATGTTTTGCTCTTGCTAATTCTATACCTGCATAGTACCTTATTTTTTTAAATTCTTGCGTAACCCCGCCATAAATAATTTGCATAATCAAACCTTCGGGCACATCCTCATTGGCGCCAAAGCGATAGATGTATTTATCTTTGTAATAGTGTTGTATTGAAATGGCAATATTACTTAATAGTACTTTGGAGTTTAATAATATTGTTGCTGCTCCGGTTGAAGCATTTGGTTTATTTAAATATAAAGTGCTATAATGTCTTGCACCTAAAATTAGGTTGGTGCTTTGATTAAAAATACTATTATCTTTTTTTAGCTTAACTAATTTAAAACTTTTGCCAAGCCAAAAATCATTTGCTAAAGTAGTAAGCTTAATTTCCTTTTGTTCATTTGCAATTGTGTCTTTATACTGATATGTTTTCCATCCGTGTGATGAGGCAAGTCCTCCGGCCCATGAAGTTAATGGAGAAAAAAATGGTTTATCAAATGCTATTGAAATAGTTGTTTCTGTTTTATTATTAGAATAAGCTAAAGTGGACGAGATGTATGTATGATCGATATTTGCAATACTGTAATAACCATTCAATTCATAATCATTTGGTTTGGTGAATTTAGCGTATTGTTCGAATTGCTGCCCCACACCAAACAAATTAAGATTTCTAAATCTTGCACTTGTATAAAGGTCTGTAATTACTAAAGGAATTGTAATAGGCCATTTATCGTTAACTATAACATTAACGATTACACTGTCCTTGTTTGAGGTTGTATTTATAATAATACTTGCGTCAGTTATAAAAACAGCTTCTCTTAAAATTCGCTCACTTTCTGTTATTGCTAATGGATTTATAGAATCATTTTGTTTGAATAATAATTTATTATTGATAACAAATTGCCTTGTTGTTATATGAGTTCTGTTACCAAATTGCTGTACTTTATTGATGGTATATTTTATAGAATCATTTGCATCGTAGCCAAACGGATCATAAACTGTAATTTTAATACTTTTAATTATACATCCCTTAAATTTTAAATATGGGTTAGTGTGAATCGCATCTTTTAATATTTTATTTGTTGGGATTGCAATAGCTTCTGGGTTATGAAAAATAGCATCATACATCCAAGAGCCAATTTTGTTTTTGTAAGCAATTTGTTTTATTTTTTTATAAATTTTAAGGGAGTCGTTTTTATAGTTAAACTCAAGGCTATGACTATATGTTTTTTTGTTATCAAGTAAACAGCAAATTATTAATAATATAACATAGGCAAATTGCTTTGTAGTTTGACGTGTTTTATAATGATTATGGATGCACACAATTCTTAACTACTATAAATACAAAATTTGCAATAAAAGTAGTTTTACTGCACTTATAAAGTTATATAAGTAATAATGAAAATGGTGTGAGTAAACACACACCATCATATTTTTTAAGATTTGGAAACGTACATTTTAGTCCTCTTGTCCAATATGAATTAAGGCATCACCTTGGTTTACTACAGGTTGATTGTTGATTCCAACAATATAACCATCGGTAGTAGATAAAACTTTATGTTCAATATTTCCAAAAGGGTTACAAATAACACCCAGTAAATCATCTTTTGATACAAATGATCCGTTTAATTTATTCATATGAAAAAGCCCACTATTATTGGCTCTTATCCATGTATTTTTTCTAATTTTTACCGCATAATTATTAGGAACATCTATATCAATCATTTGGTAATTTTTCATTAAACGCAAGCAACCGTTTACGCCCTCATTTATTGCTGTATAATCAAAACGCATGCTTTCGCCGCCTTCATATACTAAAATCGGTTTATTTTTTTTAGCCGCTTCTTTTCTAAAAGTACCTTCCCTGTATTTACTATCAATAATTAATGGCGCAGAAAAGCTTTCTGCCAATGCAATATTTTCTGGAAATTCAAACACACATCTTATTTGTGGACTATTACTAATTTTTGCTCCACCGGTATGAAAATCAACACCAAAATCAATTAATGGAATGATGTATTTCATAATGTCGTAAGCAATTCTACTTCCAAAAGAGCCATTTTTATTGCCTGGGAAGCAGCGATTTAAATCTCTACCATCAGGTAATTCTCTACTTCCAAATAAAAATGATACACTATTAATAACTGGAATAGCAATGATATTTCCGCAATTCAAATTTTTTATTTCGTCGCGCGTAATTATTTTTCTAATAATTTCAATTCCATTCGTTTCTTCGCCATGCATGCCTGCGCAAAGTAATAGGGTTGGTCCTTTTTTTTTGCTTCGAGAAACAAAAACAGGTATTTCTATTTTTGTTTTTGTATGAAGTTCATAAGAATTTAATACAATTTGTTTAAACTCTCCAGGTTTAATGGTTTGCGAATTAATTATAAAATCTTCCATTATTGGCCAGGAATATTAAATTCGTTACGCTCAACATACTCTATAATTTTGCTAGCGATATCAATGCCGGTTGCACCTTCAATTCCCTCTAAACCCGGAGAAGAATTTACTTCCATAACTAATGGACCTCGATCGCTTTGCAATAAATCAACGCCCGCAATTCCTAATCCTAATTTCTTAGCCGATTTTATGGCTGTTGCTCTTTCTTCATCTGTTAATTGAATTAAAGAGGCTGTTCCTCCCCTGTGTAAATTACTTCTAAATTCTCCCTCTTTCGCTTGTCGTTTCATGGCTCCTACAATTTGGCCATCAACTACAAAAACTCTAATGTCGGCACCTTTCGATTCCTTAATATATTCTTGCACCAACATATTAGCATCTAATTTCAAAAATGCTTCAATAACAGATTTAGCAGCTTTATCATTTTCAGCTAAAATAACTCCTATGCCTTGGGTACCTTCTAATAATTTTACAACGCAAGGTGCACCTCCAATACTTGCAATTACTGATTCAATATCCTTTGGTTCATTTGCAAATGCAGATTTTGGCATTCCAATTCCGGCACGTGCTAAAATTTGCAAACTGCGCAATTTATCTCGTGATCTAACGAGCGCTTGAGATTCTACTGCCGTAAAAATTTTCATCATTTCAAACTGACGAACAACAGCAGATCCGTAAAATGTAGCACTTGCGCCAATGCGAGGTATAACTGCATTGATGCCATTTACTTCTTTTCCGTTGTAGTAAATGTGAGGGCGGCTTTGTTCAATTACTAAAACACATTTCATATGATCTAGCACTGCAACTTCATGTCCGCGTTGCTCCGCAGCTTCTATCAAGCGTTTAGTGGAATATAAATTTTTGTTACGAGATAAAATTGCAATTTTCATATGTAGATATTATTTTTTTTTAATTGTCATATGGTTTAGCCAGTTTAATTTTTGGTGTTTGTTTTTTAGCAAACATGGCTATTTCATTTTGTAAATAGTTTAATTTTAATAGTTATTTAATTTTATACCATTGGTGTAAATTAAACTTACATCCACCATAAATTTTCCTTTTAATAATCTTCTTCCAATTAAAACAGGGTAACGCATGTTTTCTCTATCGCTTAAAGAGATAGTTGTTTTAATTTTTTTTCTACCAATTGCGATTAAAGTTTTAATAATGTAACGCTCTTCCATTTCGCCAAATGAATTTTTTATTTTTTTTCGTGTAAATTCATCTACATGGTAAATGGTATTATTAAATAAGCGAAACGTTAAGATTTGTTTTTCGTTGATAGTTTTTAATACAATATCATTGCAATGCATGGCGCAAGTATAAGCACCTGTATCAATTTTAGCTTCTACTTTTTCAATGTTGAGTAAAGGAAATTGCACAAACTCTCTTCGGCCAATAATTTTTATTTTATTTTTTTTGTGAAGCATACAATACTAGCTACCAAATTAATTAATTAATTGGGAAACAAAAATAATTTTTGATAACTATTATCATGATTGTTTTTTAAATCTTGCTGGATTTACTTCTGTATTTATGGCAGTATTGTTTTGAATAAAATTAAGTAATTGTTTTGCAAAATAGGGAGCTAACATAACGGCTTTTGTTCCAAAGCCATTAAAAATAAATGTGTTTTTATATTCGGGATGTGCACCAACAACTGGTCTTCTATCAATTACTGCTGGTCTTATTCCTGCTTGATGAGCGGTAATTTGATAGGGAATGCTTATAATAGAATCTATTTTTTTAATTAATTCTGCTTTACCATTTTCTGTTGGAAAGTCATTTAAACTATCCCATTCGTAGGTGGCACCAACTTTATACAAATCATTTCCTAATGGCATGATAAAAAATCCTTTATTAAAAATATCATTATGTAGTTTTATGTTAGGGCAATGTATAGTTAATGTTTCGCCCTTTGCTGGTTTCATTGGTATCCAATTAAAGTAAGGATTTTTAGTGATTAAGTGCCCTTCGCAGAATATAATATTTTTAGCACTAATTGTTTTGTAAAGCACGTCATTGGCAGTTAAAGTTAATTTTGTAAAATCAAATTCTTCCGCTAGGTAGCTAAAATTATTTTCCAGGTAAATAGTTGTACTTTCTAAAAAATGTTCAACATCTAAATTTCCTGCTTGCAAAACTTTTGAGTAAGATTTTACAATGTAGTTTTCATCTAATTGTAAGTTTTCATAAATCTGCTTATCTAAGAAACTGTTTTTATCTTCATGATCATTTGCTTTTTTTAGCCACAGTATTTTTTCTTGGTCTTCGGTAAAAGGTTTTATAATTGCTCTTTTTTGAATGAGATTTGCTTGAAGTGTTTTTTCGCAATATTCATAAAAGCTTATCAATTCAGGAATTAAATCATCGGCTAACCAACTTTTTGTTAAGCGTTTAAATACAATAGGATTCCAAATTCCAGCCGCAATTTTTGAACTTAATGACAATTGAGGTTTGTTGATGACTAAAATTTTGTAGCCTGCTTTTATTAGAGACAATGCTATAACAGATCCAGCAATACCTTGACCCACAATAATAAAATCTAAATCGGAGCTATTTTTTTTTCTTTGGTGCATGATAGCCAGGTTTTATACCACGGTAGGCTCCCGAAAAGTAGACAATTAATCGGGCGCCGTAAACCATTTGAACTTGGTTATAATCGCAAAAAATTTGCCCACCTAAACCAACATCATATTTAAATTTATAAACGGCTTCAATTACTGCATAGCCACCAACTGCATTATAAACTTGCGATAAATTATAGTTTGTTGAATCGCTTAATGGTCTTCTAAAATAAGATGCTGATGGACCCACAAAAGCTGAAAGATTATATTTTTGACCTTCTTTTCGGTAGCCATAGCAAAAATGGAAACTGTAATTATTTGCTGCTGTGTAATCTGTTCCGCTCATAAAAGCACCTAATCTAAAGTAATGTTGTTTTACAAAAAAGCTAAAATCTGCTGCTATATTTTTTTCGTCTTTCGGCCAATTTGTATTGTAGTTTGCTCCCACACCAAAAGAAAGCCAACTATTAGCAACTCTGTAGCGTTTACCATCGTAAACAATTTCTTTTTTTGGATTAAATTTTGCTGTATCTGCTTGTGCAAGGCAAAAATTTACAGAAAATAGAAAAAAAATAAATATGATAATTGGTTTCAAGCTGTGCGAAGATATAAAAACAATTTCAGTATTAGTAACGTGTGTTGTTTTGTAATTTGAAGTTTTATGTTTTGCAAGAATTTTTTAGTAGTTTTTATTTTTTCTTAGTAAATAAACTAGTTTTTTCTAATAATAATTCATTATAACTTTCAAGTAATCTTATATATTTATTTTTCCAATAATCGGTTGTTTGCTCCTCATTTTTTTTTATTTCCTTAGTTAGTTTTGCATTTAATAGATTAATATCTTTAGCGAAATCGTAATTAATTATTTTACCAATTTCAATTACTAAATCCAATGGAACATTTGGCGTATCAAATATATTGTAAATAAACTGTCTGCTTTTTTTTAGTTTTTTTGCTACCCTGGTAATTGGAATATTACTTTCCCTTATAGCTTTTTCTATTATTTCACCTCTATGATTCATTGTATAAAAATGAATTTATACATGTCAATAATTATATACAATAAATTTACATATTTGTAAAATATATGTATATTTGATTATCAAAGCCAAAAATCATTAAACCTATGAAAACATTTTTTACAAAAAACACGTATTTACTTTTAGCATTAGTTACACTTTTTAGTTGTACTACTTTTGCGCAATCGCCACAAAAAGTAAGCTTTCAGGCTATAGTGCGTAACAGTAGTAACGCTTTAGTAACTAGTGCAAATGTTAGTTTGCGTATTACTTTATTGCAAGGCGCAGCAACCGGCACAGTTGCTTATAGCGAAACGCATAATACAACTACAAATGCAAATGGTTTAGTAACTATACAAATTGGTGGCGGCTCTGTGCTTAGTGGCGTTTTTACTGCTATTAATTGGGCAAATGGACCCTATTTTATAAAATCAGAAGCCGATCCTAATGGTGGTAGTAATTACAATGTAGTGAGTGTAACTCAATTATTAAGTGTGCCATATGCATTATTTGCCGAAACATCTGGTAGTTCATTACCTGGACCACAAGGCCCTGCTGGTGCAACCGGACCGCAAGGTGTTGCTGGTGCAAATGGATCTGCAGGAGCAGCAGGTGCGCAAGGCATACAAGGTGCAACTGGTACACAAGGCTTACAAGGTGTTGCTGGAACAAATGGCACAAACGGTATTGATGGAAAAAACACTTTGGTAAAAACAACAGCAGAGTTAACAGGCACAAATTGCGCTACAGGTGGCACTAAAGTAGAAGTTGGTTTAGATGCCAACAATAATGGAACTTTAGATGCTGGCGAAGTAAATGCTACTTTAACTAAGTATGTTTGTAATGGAGCAACTGGTGCACAAGGACCACAAGGTGTTGCAGGTGCTGCTGGCTCAGCGGGAGCAACCGGACCACAAGGTTTAACAGGCACTGCTGGAGCAACCGGACCACAAGGTGTTGCAGGTGCTACTGGCTCAGCGGGAGCTACCGGACCACAAGGTTTAACAGGCACTGCTGGAGCAACTGGACCACAAGGTGTTGCTGGAGCAACCGGACCACAAGGATCAATTGGTTTAACAGGAGCTACTGGCTCAGTTGGTGCTACAGGTGTACAAGGTACTGCTGGAACTAATGGCACTAACGGTACAAATGGCATTGATGGAAAAAATGCCTTAATAAAAACAACAGCTGAACCAACTGGCACTAATTGCGCCACAGGTGGTACCAAAATAGAAGTTGGTTTAGATGCCAACAATAATGATACTTTAGATGCTGGCGAAGTAAATGCTACTTTAACTAAATATGTGTGTAATGGTTCTGGTATAGGGTCGATTTCTGCATCTTCATTTGATTGGACATTACCTGATGGCTTGGCAAATGAATCGCAACCAATAAGCTATACTATTGCACCATCATCACCTTGTTGGACTGGTATTAATGCAGCGCCGGTTGGATGGTACAATAACTCATATACAGTTCCAATAGGTTACAATCTTTATATCACACAATATATTACTGTAAATAATTATGCTGCGTCAACTACTCTTGGTATAAGATATAACGGTATCCAAATGCCAGGTGCAAATAGTTGTTACTTTGCATCGACAAATCCTTTTATTGCTGCTTCAGGATCTGTTCTTTCGTTTCTGCAAACCAATGTGGATTGCAATGGCTGTGTTGGCGCAAATTTTAAAGGGTTTTTATTGCCTAAAACTGTGGATGTAATTTACCAGGCAACTACTTATACTGTGCCAGTTGGCTTTAAGTTTATTGTGTATAATGTTACTTTAAATTTCCCTACGATATACACTTCAGGTCAAATTGTTCCTGTAAAAACCAATGGATACATAATTCCAAATTAATGTTTAATAAAAGAAATTAATACCATGGCTAATCTTAGGGTAAAAATACAACAACAAAATGAAAAAGAACTATTACCAAATGACTTAATTGCATTAGCAAATTTGATAAATTTTATTGAAGAGCTATTAAATATGTATATTCAATATTCTCCAAACTTTACAAGGAGGGGTAATGATTTATCCCCTAAAATGAGGAAACAACTTATTGGTGAGGCTAAAATTAAAATTGGTGCAATTAATAAAAATTCACCTATTGACATTTGTTTAATAATAGAAAGAGCTTTTATAGCTGAAGAAATTATAAAATTAATTTTTTCAAACTGTAACAAAGATAAACTAATAAAATTTTTTGAGGTACATATAATTGAAAAAGAAACAACATTAAATCAAAAGCTCCAGTTAATGATTTTTTTCACTAGATGGTCAAAATATCTAAAAATAATAAAAACACTTGCACTTACTTATCAGTTAAATAATTGTTGAGTTAATAAATTATAATTTACAAATCATGTTAAAATCATATCTAATACTATTCGCTTTTTTTCTACCAATATCTTTTTTCTCCCAACAAAACAGCCTTTCTGCTGGTGGAGAGGCCATTGGCAGTAGCGGTAATATGAGTTTCAGTATTGGCCAAATAGATTATGTATTAGCTGCAGGTGCTAGTGGCAATATGGAGCAAGGGTTACAGCATCCTTTTACACCATGTAATATTGTTTTAACTCCCTCTGTTACTAATGCCACTTGCGGCAATGCTACTGGTAGCGCAAGCATTTCTATTGTTGGCGGTGCAGCGCCATATCAAACTCAATGGAGTAATGGCTCATTTAGTTTGGTAGCAGATTCTTTAGTTGCTGGGCAATATGTATTTCAGGTATCCGATGCTAATGGTTGTTATAATGCAACACTAGTAAACATAAATACTACTAACGGTCCAAGCATTAGTGCAAGCAGTTTTACTAATGTAAGTTGTGCTGGTGGTTCTAATGGGGCTATCAGTATAACTGGTGCTGTTGGTTCAGCGCCTTTTACCTATTTGTGGAGTAATGGAGCCACAACGGCGGCAGTAAATAATTTGTATGCTGGTGTGTATGATGTTACTGTAAAAGATGCCAATAATTGTATTGTTATACAAACCTATACGGTTAGTCAGCCTCAACCTTTAAATCTGAGCTTTAGTTCAATTCCTGCAACTTGCGGTGCAAGTAATGGTAGTTTAACTGTTAGTGTTGTAGGAGGTGTTTCTTCCTATAATTATCTTTGGAGTATTGGTTCGCAAACTACGCCGGTTATCAGTAATATAGCTGCAGGTATTTATACCTGCATTGTTACAGATGCTAAAGGTTGTCAAGTTACTGGGTTAAGTTCAGTAATTTCAAATTCATCAAATCCCGTGTTATCTTTTGTTACAAGCAATGCCAATGGTTGTAATAGTAATAATACAGGCAGTATTGATTTAAGTGTTTCAGGAGTTGGACCTAGTTTTAATTATCAATGGAGTACTGGCGCAACAACTCAAGATTTAAGTGGATTATTACCTGGCAATTATCTGGTATTAGTAACAGATATTAATAACTGTTCTTCTTCTGCCAATATCGTAATTCAAAACTCAACAAGTAACACAAATCCATCGGTTTGTATTGTCACCGTTGATTCATTAACAGGTACTAATTTGCTAGTTTGGGAAAAACCGTCAATTGCAAATGGCATTAAATTATATAAAATTTACCGCGAAGGAAGCGCACTAGGAGTTTATAATTTAGTACACACTCAACCCTTTTCTGCATTAAGCCAATATACAGATCCAACAGCTAATCCGGCAGTTCGCGGATGGCGTTATAAAATAACTTACGAGGATTCGTGCGGCACTGAAACAGCTTTAAGCATACACCATAAAACAATTCATTTAGCAGTCAATCAAGGATTAAGTAATACCATCAACTTAGCTTGGGATCAGTACGAAGGTTTTGCCTATCAAACGTTTTATATTTGGCGCAAGCATGCTTCAACTGGTTGGTTGCAAATAGATGCCCTGCCCTCCAATTTATATAGTTATACAGATTTAAATCCGCCGGGTTTTGGTACCTTACGTTATATGATAGAATTAGCGCCAACCTCAGGGTATAGCTGTAATTCAACAGCAAAAGGCATTACAACAACAATAAATACCACGCGTTCAAATACAAAAGACAAAACGTCCTCAACACCAACCGATATAAAAGCAAGCGAATTATTTGCTATTAATTTATTTCCAAATCCAGCAAAGGATGTGTTACATATTTCAGCCTACAATCAATTGCTAAGGAC
>JBIKOX010000273.1:0-2946 GCA_044357775.1 Bacteroidia bacterium
CATGTCTATAAAGTACGGCGCTATGTTAGACGAGTATTTTAAAGTCAATGAAGTATTAAGAAATGAAGTTGTAAAGCTGCAAAAGCAAATAGAAGACCTTAAAGATTACATAAAATATACACTATGAAAATATACCAAGGCACACCCAGTTTTCTTTATTGCAGATTAAAGCAAGCATATAAAG
Source organism: Bacteroidia bacterium (assembly GCA_044357775.1). GTDB lineage: Bacteria > Bacteroidota > Bacteroidia > B-17B0 > Aurantibacillaceae > UBA4416. Next base: position 185 of record JBIKOX010000273.1, read on the forward strand.
ACATTTTCAGAAATTACGACGGCCTAATGCCATACGAACAATTTAAACAGCGAATAGAACTAGGAAAAGAAATACATTTTGCCGGCGCACTTTATCAATTACCTAAACAATGAAAAAATTTTTTAATAAATTCTTCAACGACCCTACAATAATTTCAATTATTGACACGCTTGTAATAATGGCAATTTTAACAGCCATTTGTTACGGCCTACACATACTTTATAAATACTAAGATGAATTTATACTATAAAGGAATGGAAGTAAGCCCCGATTTGTATGCTGTTGAATACATTGATACAAACGGAACAGATAGCAAAACAATAACACGTTTCTTTACTGGCGTTTATTCATATCAAAAAGCTATAATTTGGGCGCATGAAAACTATATAACAGGAAAAGTTATATATTGCCTTTCTTTGCAATGGCAAAATATAAAAGACGGCTACCCAGTAAAACGGGGAGTTAAAAAGAAAAATACAAGAACAGATTTTTTAAATAACTGCTTCACGCCGCAAGAAATAGAAGAACCGGTACACATGAAGAAAGTAGTATAATTTTTCCCGGTGCGACTTTCGCCTTGTCTAATCCGGTTTTTAATCGAAACCGGCGCCGTAACTGGTGCCGGTTTTTTTTGCACAAAAAAAGCCGGGACGCATAAACCCGGCTTAATTCTATGAACAGTGCAAACCCCTTGCAATGATTATACAAAGTTAGTCAATTCGATTAAAATAAAAAAAGGCGATAAAACCCGGCTGGAAGCCACCAAACAAACAAAGAGCAAAAACACTATAAAACATGGCAAACCCTACAACCACGCTAAAACCCCTGCACAATATCTATAAGCTAGGACAACTGCGGAAAAGTACAAATACAACTACACTAGAGAGCCTAAAAAGGAGAGCGAAAGCAAAATACGCTCAAAATAACCTTATGCGCATAATGTCAAAACTAGAAAGCCCATACGCCGGAAAGTACGACGACACAATGTATTGCAGCGGAGTTTTAATACAGAAAGGAAATAAAATAACTAGTAGATACTGCAAACAACGATGGTGCCGTATATGTAACCGGATAAGGACAGGAAAATTAATAAACGGATATGAAAGCGCACTAAACGCAATGAATGATAAACAGTTCGTTACATTAACTGTAAAAAATTGCACTGGTGATAAACTGCGCGAAACGATTGTAAAAATGCTGCACCAGTTTAGACAAATTCAAGACATAAGACGCAAACAAAAAAAATCTCCTTTAAAATGTATTAGAAAAATAGAATGCACATACAACCCGGATACAAATGAATACCATCCACATTTTCACGTAATAATTGAAGGATTTAGACCTGGTTGCGAATTAATTTACGAATGGTTAAAACGAAACCCGACAGCAGACAGTAAAGGGCAGGACATAAGACAATGCTATGAAGCTATAGAACTATTTAAATATTTTGCAAAGCTTACAAGTAAATCATCGAAAGATTCTAAACACTATAAAGGAAGTAAATTAATAAACGACGAGTGGCACTACCCAGCCGCACTAGATATAATTTTTCGCTCTATTGAAAATATTAGAATAATTCAACCAATGGGAGGCGTTAAAATGGTATCCGATGAAATCGAAGAACTAGAAACGCAAGAAGTAGAAAACATAAAAGAAGAAAATACAATTTGGATTTTTCGCGGCTCCGACTGGATAGACACCGGAACAGGTGAAATGCTAACGGGATACTACCCAACAGAAAGAGAGCATAAATACAGCCAGCGAATAAAGTTTAAAGACGCTTAATTTTTCTTATTTTTGAGACCTTAAATAAAAGACATGAAAAATATTCTACCAATAGCCGCAGTAATTGGAGCCGGCGCACTTTTAATAAACTACCTTAAAGGAAAAAAAAGAGCTATGGAAAATCTACAATTCGAAATTTTTAAAATTACCATCGACAAACAGAAAACACAAAGAGCGCTATATTTAAAAATTTACTATGATATAATCATTACAGTAATAAACGACGAAGTAAGCCCTGTAAAAGTCAAAAATACTTTGCTTAATATTAAGGTAAACAATAGAGATTTAGGCAAAATAGAAAGCACACTAAATTTATTAATACCGCGCGAAAGTGAAAAACAAATAACTTTACAAGCTAGTTTTTTCACACTTGGCGCCATTGGACTTGTTAAAGATATTGTTAGAGACGGCTTGCAGGCTAGCGTAAATATTGCAGGATTCATAAATACAGATTTAGGCAAAGTAGATATAAATTTTAATAAGCAGTTTGGCGGAGAAATGAACGGCCAACCAAAAAAAAAAAATTACTGCTAGATAATTGGCACTTAGCCGGCTTTAAAAAATCTAAATGGAATGAGCCATATAATAAAAAGCGCACAACATTAGATAAAAAACTAAGCAACAAGCCCGGAGTATATTTAATAAAATCTAAGCAGACGGGAGAAATAAAATATGTTGGTTATTCTAGCAACAATATAAAACGCACTTTATACAGACACTTTCAGCAACATAACGACAGACAGCAAGAAAGATTTGTTTTCGATAGAAATAAACACCTTATTAGAGTTATTGAAACTTCAAAAACAAGAGCGCCACAACTTGAAAAATATTTAATAGATAAATACTAGCCATTAGCAAACAGAAATAAACCAACAAAAGAGGAGCCGCGAGATTTTGCACAAGAATTAAAAAACGCGGATTTTTTCAACGCTTACACTAAAGACGAAGAAGAATACTATTATTAATATGAATTTTAA
>JBIKOX010000101.1:0-10633 GCA_044357775.1 Bacteroidia bacterium
AAACCTAATAAACAAAAGCTTATTTTTGCACAGTACTAACAGCTTATATACTATAACCATAATTTTAAAATTTTAAAAATATTATATTATTATAATGAATTTAGAAAAAGGTTTCTTAGAAAAAAAAATTGATTCATCGCTTGATTTATTCAAAGAGATTTTGCATCTTAAGAAAACTAAGAATGCAATCATCCTTGCGCACTACTATCAAAATGCTGATATTCAAGACATTGCAGACTATATTGGAGACAGTTTAGGACTTGCTCAACAAGCAGAAAAAACTACTGCGGACATCATTTTATTTGCCGGCGTTCATTTTATGGCCGAAACAGCTAAAATATTAAATCCTAAAACGAAGGTATTGATTCCAGATTTAAAAGCAGGTTGTTCGTTAGCTGATTCTTGTCCACCTAATGAATTTTCGGCTTTTAAGGCCACTCATAGCGATCATGTTGTATTAACCTATATAAACTGTACCGCAGATATTAAAGCGCTCTCAGATGTTATTGTAACATCTACAAATGCAGTACAAATAGTTGAATCTTTTCCTAAAGACCAAAAAATAATATTTGCACCAGATAAAAACTTAGGTGCTTATATTAATAAAATTACTGGACGCAACATGGTTTTATGGAATGGTAGCTGTATGGTACACGAAATTTTTAGTTTAGAAAAGTTAATCAAATTAAAAGCTCAACATCCAAATGCTTTAATATTAGCTCATCCTGAATGCGAAGCAGTAATTTTAGAATATGCAGATTTTATTGGAAGTACGACAGCAATATTAAATTATAGTAAAAAATCAGAGGCTCAAGAATTTATAGTGTTAACGGAAACGGGTATTATTCATCAAATGCAAAAAGCTAGTCCAACAAAAACTTTTATTCCTGCTCCGCCAAATAATAGTTGTGCATGCAATGATTGTCCTCACATGAAATTAAATACTCTAGAAAAAATTTATATTGCTTTAAAATATGAGCAGCCTGAATTATTAATGAGTGACGAATTAATTCAAAAATCAAGAAAACCAATTGAACGAATGCTGCAATTATCTGCTAAATTTGGATTGTAAATAAAATAAAATTTATTTGAGTTTTAAATTATAAATTAGAAGATTATATAAAGACAATAGTTGATTTTTATTAAAAAATATTTTTTATTTACCATTATAGCTTTCATTAGCGTTAAAGTAATAAGTCAAGTCACCAATCCTAATGGTTACAATATTTTTTATTATGATAATGGATCTAAATCTTCCGAGGGAACTATGCGCGATGGAAAAGCAGATGGTTATTGGAAAAATTATTATAAAAATGGAATATTAAAAATAGAAGGAAATCGTAAAAATTTTGAATTAGATAGTATTTGGAAATTTTATTCTGAAAAAGGTAAAATTACAAAAGCGGTTAATTATGTGAAAGGTAAAAAAAATGGTTATTCATTTAATTATGATACTAACCAAAAAGTTTTAAATAAGGAATATTTTATGAATGATATTAAGCAAGGTAATATGATTGCTTATTATTCATCTGGTAAAACAAAATTATTAACCCCTTATATTAATGGTAAACCAGATGGCTATGCTTATGAATACTCTGAGGATTCATTAATTATTTCTATTTTAAAGTATCAGGGAGGTATTTTAGCAAACGTAGATCGTTTAAATCGTAAAGATGAAGGCGGAAAAAAGCAAGGAGTATGGAAAGAATTTTATCAAGATGGAAAATTAAAAGAAGAAAAAAAATATAAAGATGATGCAGTTGATGGATATGTTAAAACATTTGATAAAAAAGGTAACTTAATAAAAACAGAAAAATTTAATAACGGTAAACAAATTAAAAATGCTCCCGAATTAGCAAAGCTTGATGTATATAAAGAATTTTATGATGATGGTACGTTAAAATATGAAGGAGGTTATATTAATAGCATGCCTGCTGGAACTCATTTTCATTACCGGCTAAAATATGTGTGTGATTCGTTACCGATATCACGTGATGATACTAGTAGTGTGATGATAAAAAAATACGTTTGTAAAAATCAAGCTATTCCTGATTCAGCAATAATATATTTAGATGGAGTAAAAACAGATTATGGCGCAGTTGATAGCATGCGAAATAAAATAGGTATTTGGGCAGAATATCATAATTCGGGTGAATTTAAAGGTAAAGGTTTATATACAAATGATAAACGCACAGGAGATTGGATTTTTTATTATCCTAATGGTAACATAGAACAAAAAGGAAAATATGATAAAAAAGGTCGTGCGCAAGGTGAATGGAAATGGTTTTATGAAAATGGGTCGCTTTTGCGTGAAGAACAATATGTAAATAATTTAAGAGAAGGATTAATGGTTGAATATACCGAAGATGGAAAAATAATTACAAAAGGTGAATTTATAGAAGATATGCAAGAAGGTATTTGGTACTACGAAAATCCAATTTATAAAGAAAGCGGAAAGTATGTTAACGATAAACCAGATAGTTTATGGAAACGGTATTATATGCCTAATCAAAAATTACAATTTGAAGGAAATTTTATTAATGGCTCAGAAGAAGGGTTACATATTTGGTATTATGAAAATGGAAAAAAAGTAGCAGTTGGAAATTATATAGGAGGAATGAAACAAAAAGATTGGAAATATTTTGATGAAGCTGGATATAATTATTTAACGATTTATTATGAAAATGATATAGAAATTAAATTTCAAGGCATAAAAGTAACTCCTACTTATGAAGAAAGTTTAAGAGATTATTCATCAATTTATAATAAAAAGCCAGATAAAACCATTATCTTAGATAAAGATAAAAAGAATAATGAAAGCAAGGACCAATAATAAAATGATGACTTCATTATCTTCTAATAGTGTAAACGATAATGTAAATATTAAAAAAGGATTCAGTAATAAATTAGCAGTACAACGTTCAAAAAGAAAACAAGTTGAGTTAAATAATATACAAGAAGCAAATGAGCAGTTATTAAGTTCGGCGCCTGTTGCTATTTTTATACACGAAGACGGAATTTGTAAATATTGTAATTTTGAAGCAATTAAAATATTAGAGGAACAAAATAGTAATGTTGTTATTGGAAAATATTTAATTGATTATTTTATCCCCGAACAAAAAGCAATTGCTATTGATAGAATAAAAAAAACAATCAATGGAGAGGTATTTGAAAGTATGACTTATACTTTTATTTCAGGTAAAAATAATTTAGTAGAAGTTAATATAAAATCAAATCCCGTTTTTTATAATGGAAGAAAATGTGTTTACTCTGTTTTAACAAGCGTTTCAGCAGAAAAAAAACTAGAAAAAGAAATTTTACGCGCAAAAATAGCAGAGGAAGCTAATAAAAAATTAGTGGAAGAAATTATTTATCGGCAAAAAATACAGCAGCAACTGTTTGCACAGAGTAATAAACTAAAAGCTATTTTTGAAAGCGGTGATCAGTTAATGTGGACGATAACTCAAGATTTAAAATTAACATCATTTAATACAAATTATGCAACCGTTTTTTTTGATTTATACGGCCATTTCCCTGAAATTGGTATCAGTATTAAACCTGATAAATGCAAGTTTAGTTATAATTTGGTCGAAAAATACAAGCACGCTTTCGCAGGAAATAAGGTAGAGTTTGTTTCGGAAAGACAAAAAGCGAATGGCGAAAAAGAGGTACGGCAAATGATATTATACCCTATTAAAGACAATAATAATAATACAACAGAGGTTTCTGGAATAGGTTATAACGTTACTGAAAACAAGAAAAATGAAGAGAAGTTAACGCAATCTTTGCGCGAGAAAGAGATTCTTTTAAAAGAAGTTCACCATCGTGTAAAAAACAACATGCAGGTAATTTCAAGTATATTAAATATTCAGTCGTCTTATGTAAAAGATGAATATGCTTTGAATTTATTAAATGAGTGTCAAAACAGAATAAAATCCATGGCCTTCATTCATGAAAGCTTGTATCAAAGTGAAAACTTCGAATCCGTTAATTTTTCGGAATATGTAAGTTCGTTAACCAAAAACTTAGTACACACCTACTCTATTAATTCCCAAAAAATAAAATTAATTTTAACAACTGATAAATTAATCTTAAATCTGGATCTTTCTATTCCCTGCGGCCTCATTATTAATGAAATAATATCAAATTCATTAAAATATGCGTTTCCAAACAATAGAGATGGAATAATCTTTGTAACTTTGAGCGCAAAAAAAAAGAAGGTGACAATAGAAGTTGGCGATAATGGAATTGGGCTTCCTAAATCGATTGATATAAAAAACAGTGAAACACTAGGTTTACAGTTAATTGAAACACTTGTTGACCAAATTAATGGTAAAGTTAAATTGAGTAGGAATAAAGGAACGATTTTTAAAATAAATTTTAATATTTAGACATGGAAAAAGAAAATATAAGTGTATACATTGTAGAAGACGAAAGCATAGTAGCTAAAGATATTCAACGCTGTTTAATTAAACTAGGATATAATGTTTTGGGTATTAGTAATAATGGACAAGATGCTGTAAAAAAAATTGTTGACCTTGAACCAAACATTATTTTGATGGATATAATGATTAAGGGTTCCATGACAGGAATAGAGGTTGCTGATCTTATTAAAAAGAATTACAATATTCCTGTTATCTTTTTGACCGCCTATGCTGATGAAGATACTTTAATGAAAGCTAAAAATGCAGAGCCATACGGATATGTTTTAAAACCATTTAAAGAGATAGACTTACACTCTACTATAGAAATGGCCGTTTACAAGCATAAAAAAGATACAGAAATTATTAAAGAGCGAGATTTTTTATATTCATTAGTAGAAAATAAAGATGATGGCGTTCACGATTTATTATTTGTAAAATCTAATGGGCGTTTAGTAAAGCTGAATTTAAAAGATATCTATTATGTAGAAGCGCTTAAAGATTATGTTGTATTAAACACGTTAAACGCGCGCTATACTATACATTCTACCATGAAAGAAATAGAGAAAAAGTTAGATAACGGTGATTTTATCCGCGTTCACAGATCTTTTATTACTCGTATTGATAAGATACAAACCATTGAAAATCATACAGTTGTAATGGAAGACAATAAAAAAGTAATACCAATTGGAGGGTCATATCGAGATGAGTTATTGGCTAAATTAAATATGGTTTAAAATTATGAAGTTTAAAATTATAGTTTTTTTTATGTTTTTTATTTCTTTCTTCGTTTCTTGTAAAAAGTCATTTCAATGCGAATGCTCAACTTATGACGCCCAAGGATACTATCTTTCTACAAAAACTAACACATACAAGGAGAAAAATAGAGAGGCCGCTCAAACAGCATGTGTAGCAAAATCTAATGTAACTCAAATCGAAACGGTAAAGTGTATTATAGTAAATTAGTATTTGATATTTCTATCACGGCAAGTGGTAGTCACCAATATACATCTAATTAAAAGTAGTTGTTTGATGCAATCTCATTATGATATTATAGTAGTTGGCGCTGGTCACGCAGGTTGTGAGGCTGCCGCTGCCGCTGCTAATATGGGCTCTAAAGTATTATTATTGACAATGAATATGCAAAACATTGCTCAAATGAGTTGTAATCCAGCCATGGGAGGTATTGCAAAAGGACAAATTGTTCGTGAGATTGATGCTCTTGGAGGCTATAGCGGTATTGTTTCTGATAAGTCTGCTATTCAGTTTAGAATGTTGAATCGATCTAAAGGCCCAGCAATGTGGAGCCCAAGAACGCAGAATGATAGAATGCTATTTGCTTCTACTTGGAGAGAAATGTTAGAGCAGACTCCTAATGTTGATTTTTGGCAAGATATGTGTCGCGAATTAATTATTTCTAAGGATGGAACAAGAGTTGAAGGTGTTGTCACAGGAATGGGTTTAGAATTTAAAGCTAAGGCAGTTGTCTTAACAAATGGAACCTTTTTAAATGGATTAATTCATTTGGGAGAAAAACAAATTGGTGGTGGCCGTAGTGGCGAATCTGCATCTTACGGAATTACCGAACAACTAGTAAGCCTAGGTTTTGAAAATGGAAGAATGAAAACAGGAACACCTCCACGCATTGACGGACGATCTTTGGATTATTCTAAAATGGAAGAGCAAGAAGGTGATATAGCCATTGATAAATTTTCTTACTTAGATAACACTTCACCTTTTGTTGCAAATGATGGTCGTCCGGTAAAAAAACAAATGCCTTGTCATATTACATATACTAATCAAGCTGTACACGATGTTTTAAGGACTGGTTTCGAAAGGTCACCAATGTATTCAGGGCGCATTCAAGGTTTAGGCCCAAGATATTGTCCAAGCATTGAAGATAAAATAACACGTTTCTCAGAGCGCGATCGACATCAGTTGTTTGTTGAGCCAGAGGGTTGGGATACGGTTGAAGTTTATGTCAATGGGTTTTCAACATCTCTTCCGGTTGATGTTCAGCAAAAAGCATTAAAGTTGATTCGTGGTTTTGAGAACGCAAAAATGTTCCGCCCAGGTTATGCTATTGAGTACGATTATTTCCCACCTACTCAGTTACAATTAACTTTAGAAACAAAGTTAGTGGAAGGCTTGTACTTTGCTGGACAAATTAATGGAACTACTGGTTATGAAGAAGCTGCTTGTCAAGGCCAAATGGCTGGTATTAATGCGCACTTAAAAATCAACGAAAAGGATCCATTAATTTTAAAACGTCACGAAGCGTATATTGGTGTTTTAATTGATGATTTGGTAACTAAAGGTACGGACGAACCATACCGCATGTTCACTTCTCGTTCGGAATATCGATTATTATTACGACAAGATAATGCTGATGTGCGCCTAACTCCTCTATCGCATGCTATTGGATTAGCTAGTCAAGAAAGAATGGATCGTGTCTCAGGTAAGGTTATTGATTACGAAAACTTAATTAAGTATTTTAAGAACACAAGTGCAGATCCAGATGAGGCTAATCCTTATTTAGAAAGTATTAATTCAGCAGCGTTAAGTCAAAAGCAAAGGTATTTCAGCGTGCTGTCTCGCCCCGATGTCAATATTGTTGGGTTAGCAAAATATTGTACTGATTTAAATATAACCGTCTCAGGGCTAGATGTTGATACAATATTACAAGCAGAAATCTTAATGAAGTATGAAGGATATATTGAACGCGAAAGAGAGAATGCTGAAAAGGTTGCTAAATTGGATAATTATATTATTAAGCCAAACTTTGATTTTAAATCAATCGTTAGTTTATCTTTAGAGGCTAGAGATAAGTGGACAAAACTGCGGCCTGCAACTATTGGACAAGCTAGTCGTATTTCGGGAATTAATCCGGCAGATATTTCTGTTTTGCTAGTGCACCTTGGAAGATAAACATAAAAGTTCCACGTGGAACAAATTTAATTATATATGTTAACTATAGAAAAATGTTTAGTGTGTGGCTCAAATCAGTTTGAGCCTTTTTTAGTCTGCAAAGACTACACAGTTAGTAAGGATAATTTTAATATTGTTTTTTGTAAAACTTGTGGATTCAAATTTACAAACCCTCGTCCTGCAGATTTAGTTTTAGGAGATTATTATAAAGCTGAGGATTATGTTTCGCACACCAATACCAAAAAAGGACTTGTAAACAAGTTGTATCATTTGGTTAGAGGCTACACTCTAAAAAAGAAGATTCAATTAGTGTCTTCTTATGTTTCACGTGGAACTATTTTAGATTATGGTTGTGGTACAGGTATGTTTTTAGCTGCTTGTAAAGATGCTGGGTGGGATGGTATTGGAATGGAGCCAGACGATAGTGCAAGAAAGATTGCGACAGACCAAGACTTAAGTGTATATTCTAACAAGCATAATGTTGATGTATTTGTAAAAGAGAAACAATTTGAAGCAATAACGTTGTGGCATGTATTAGAGCATGTAACTGATATGCAAGAGACATTATCATTCTTTAAAACGAAGCTTAAAAAAGAAGGTGTCTTGATTATTGCTGTTCCTAATCATGGTTCTTTTGATGCGGAATACTATAAAGAATTTTGGGCAGCTTATGATGTTCCTCGGCATCTACATCATTTTGATTTAAAATCTATGACATCTTTGTTACAAAATAATAGTTTTAAATTAGTAGAAACTCGGCCCATGAAATTCGACAGCTTCTATGTTTCGTTGCTTAGCGAGAAATATAAAATAGGTAAAGTTAATTTACTAAAAGCTTTCTGGATAGGTTTACGTTCTAATATTAAAGCTAAGGATTTGAGCTCTTACTCTAGTACAATTTATATATTTAGACATCTATAAGTTTCACGTGAAACAAAAATCCCCAAGAGATATTTCTATTGGGGATTTTTGTTATATTTTATTTTTACAAATAATAGTAAAATTAATTTAACCCAATCGCTTCATATGACTTAAAAGAATTTTGTCAAATAATTTAGCAGATAAAACGCTTCTCAAAAACAACAAAAGTATTACACCTACTCCAGCAGCAAATGTTGTTTAAACTACTTTCTTTAGCAATTGTTTTTGCAACAATTATTGGTTCTGACCCAACACGCTGTGCTTCCAAATACATTTAAAAGGGTTTCTTTTGCTGCTTCTCCGTTCTCCAATTTGAAGGCTCCTGGTTCAATAAAAACTACGTCAATATTATTAAACTACAACTTAATCCTTCCATGGCAAATTTGGCCGCATGATAACAAGCTCCTCTAGACTCAACAAATTTTCTGCTCATAGAGGAAATATTAACGATTTCACAGGACTGTTGTTTTCTCATATAACGAGGTGCTATTGAGTTATTCTTGCAAGTACAAAAATATTAACTTCAAATTGGTATTTTGTTGCCGGAAAGGGAACATCTTACTGTGCACCAAAATAACCATAACAAGTATTGTTAGCGAGTGCATCAATACGTTTTTCTGTTTCAACTATTTTTCGAATCTCTTGAACCATTGATTTATAAATAGTTACATCTATTTCTGAATTTTTTATTTCTAGTTCTTTTAGATAATTTATTTTATCAATTCTGCGGCGGCTCCGTAAACCACCTTTTATTAATAAACATGCTGTTTCTTTTCTTATTCCTGGAGAAATTAAGCTGTAAAAAGCCGTAGTCGAAAATTACTGAATAAAATAATATTTCGCTTTATTTTCCTTGGCCACTCTATTTTGCCGGTTGCAAATCCTACTTCTTTTTTATCCAAAATAATGATTGACTAATCAGTTTATAAATAGGGTTCCTAACCACAAATATTTATTAATAGAAAGCTAGTTTCACTGATATATGAAATAAATCATGATTTTTATCTCACAAAATCTTAATGAACTGTGGTATTTGCGTTCCGTTTTTTTACTAAATTCGTGCCATCAAAAACACAAACCATATTATGGAATTCAGAATTGAAACAGACACAATGGGCGAGGTAAAAGTACCAGCGCACGTTTATTGGGGAGCACAAACAGAACGTTCTCGTAACAACTTTAAAATTGGGCCGGAGGCTAGTATGCCAAAGGAAATTATATACGCATTTGGTTACCTTAAAAAAGCAGCCGCTTTGGCTAACTGCGAGTTAGGTGTTTTATCAAAAGAAAAATGCGATTTAATTGCTAAAGCTTGTGATGAAATTTTAGCTCATAAATTAGATGATCAGTTTCCTTTAGTAATTTGGCAAACAGGTTCAGGGACTCAAAGTAACATGAATGCGAATGAAGTTATTGCTTACCGAGCTCATGTGATGCAAGGTGGTACTTTAACCGACGAACCAAAAGTATTACATCCAAATGATGACGTGAATAAATCTCAATCATCAAACGATACGTATCCAACAGCGATGCACATTGCTGCGTATAAACAAGTTGTAGAAATTACCATTCCGGGAATGGAAAAATTACGTGATTCGTTAGCTAAAAAAGTGAACGAGTTTGATGGAATTATTAAAACTGGTCGTACTCACTTTATGGATGCGACACCATTATCTCTTGGACAAGAGTTTAGTGGATATGTTCAACAAATTAATATGAGCGTACGCGCACTAAATAATGCATTGGGCGCTGTTAAAGAATTAGCATTAGGCGGCACAGCAGTTGGAACAGGATTAAATACTCCAAAAGGTTATGATGTTTTAGTGGCTAAAAAAATTGCAGAATTAACTGGTTTGCCTTTTGTTACTGCTCCAAATAAATTTGAAGCATTAGCAGCGCATGATGCAATGATTGAATTAAGCGGAGCTTTAAAGCGGAGTGCTGTTGCTTTATTCAAAATCGCAAATGATATTCGTATGCTATCTTCAGGACCGCGCTGTGGAATAGGGGAGATTGTTATTCCAGATAACGAACCAGGGTCTTCTATTATGCCAGGAAAAGTTAATCCTACGCAACCAGAAGCCTTAACAATGGTTTGTGCTCAGGTTATTGGTAATGATGTTGCAGCTACTGTTGGCGGATTAAACGGCCATTTTGAATTAAATGTATTTAAACCATTAATTGCAGCTAACGTGTTACAGTCTGCTCGTTTAATTGGTGATGCTTGCGTATCATTTACTGAAAAATGCAGCGATGGAATTACGGCTAATTTACCGGAAATTAAAAAACATTTAGAGAATTCTTTAATGTTGGTAACAGCATTAAACACTCATATTGGTTACGAAAAATCCGCTAAAATTGCT
>JBIKOX010000274.1:0-2933 GCA_044357775.1 Bacteroidia bacterium
CATGCGCATGTTATTGGATAATGGAATCTTTTTTGAGTTTATCCCATTTAATGATCAAAATTTCGATTCAGATGGCAATATGAAGCCAGTAGCATCAGCACTAACTATAAAGGATGTTGAGATAGGAAAAGATTATGCATTGCTGCTTTCATCATGTGCAGGAGCTTGGCGTTATTTAATTGGTGATACCATTCGTTTTACAAATTTGGAGCATGCGGAAATTGTAATTACTGGTAGAACAAAACATTACTTAAGCTTGTGTGGCGAACATTTGTCAGTAGAAAACATGAGCCGTGCCATTAAGTTAACAGCGGATGATTTAAAAATTGACATTAATGAATTTGCCGTAGCTGGAGTTCCTCACGGAACTTTGTTCGCACATCAGTGGTATGTAGGTTCTAATAAAATGGTTTCGGAGGCCGAAATTAAAACTAGATTAGATTTTCATTTAAAAGAAATAAATGATGATTACAGAACTGAAAGAATTGCAGCATTAAAAGATGTTTATGTAAAAGTTTTATCAGATGACGCATTTATTGCTTTTATGGGAACTAAGGGTAAACTTGGTTCAGCGCATAAATTCCCGAGAGTTTTAAAAGGAAAATTATTAGAAGAATGGCAAACCTTTATTGCCAATTATAAAAACACATTTTGATTGTAAGTTTAATATATCAAGCAATTGTAATTATTTTATTACTCACATTTTCATTTGGGCCAGCGTTTTTTGCTTTAATAAATACAGGTATTAAGTTTGGATACAAAACAGGTTCATTTTTGGTTTTAGGAGTTATATTAAGTGATTTTTTCTTATGCTTATTAATTTGCCTACTAGTCCATTTTGGTATGGCAAATTTATTGCACTCTGAAAAAACTCAAACTTTTTTTGCTATTATAGGCGGAGTCATCTTAATAGTTTTTGGGGCTTTCTTCTTTAAAAAGCAATCAGTGCAACAGGATGAAATTATTGAAATTGAAAATCAAATACCTAGCCCTAAATTAATGCTATTAAAAGGTTTTCTGCTGAATCTTTTTAATCCAACAGTTTGGCTACTTTGGCTAGCAAACGTAACTGCAATTAGCAAAACATTAGAATATTCTCTTATTAAAATGATAGTGTTTTTTAGCATTGTTTTAGGAGCTGTTTTATTGGTAGAATTATTTAAAGTGAAATTAGCAGGGAAAATAAAAAATTATTTAACCAATAAAATTATGACCATTGTTAATTATATTACTGGCACAGTATTAATTGTATTTGGGCTAATTTTAATTTATAATCACTATTTTAATAGATAATGAAAGATAATACATTTGATGAGTTACAAAAAAAGCTTGAAGAAAGTATAAAATCATTTCCATACATCTATATGTTTAAGTTCATTATCAAAGCAGATAATAGAACAATGGCTTTAGTAGAAGCAATATTTGATAATGATGCTGATATCATTCAAAAACAATCGTCTAAAGGAAATTACATAAGTATTACAGTAAAGCAAGTCGTAATGAGTATTGACGAAATAATTACTATTTATAAGCAAGCGGCTAAAATTGATGGAGTAATGTCTTTATAATGGCTAATTTTCAATTACAAAATAATTTTTTATCAGTTAAAGTAAACTCATTTGGGGCAGAGTTGTGTTCGGTATTTTCTAAAGAAAACGCCATTGAATATATCTGGCAAGCAGATGAAACTGTTTGGGCTAGACATGCTCCAAATTTATTTCCTATTGTTGGCAAATTAAAAGATGGAGAATATATTTTTCAAGACAACTCATATCAACTATCACAACATGGTTTTGCCAGAGATAGAGAGTTTTTATGTATTGAGCAGAGAGATGATTATGTATTGTTTGAGCTAACCACTTCTGAAGAATCATTAACAAAGTTCCCATTTCATTTTAGTTTTCAAATTGGATATCAACTAATTGGAAATAATTTAGAAACAAGTTACTCTGTTTTTAATCCGGATCATGGCGATTTATATTTTTCAGTAGGAGCCCATCCAGCATTTAATTGTCCTTTACAATCAAATGAATCATTCAATGATTACGAATTAGTTTTCCCAACTAAGGAGTCATTAATTATTAGCAAATTAAGCGATGGTTTGATTGATTCTCAAACAAAATCAATGGATTTACTTCATCATAAACTAAATGTTTGCAAACAATTATTTGAAAATGATGCTTTGGTTTTTATGAATTCTCAATTTGATGAAGTTCGTTTAGTTTCAAAAAAAACAAATCATGGAGTAGCTCTTAGCTCTAAAAATTGGCCTTATTTTGGAATTTGGACAAAAAAAAATACAGAGCAATTTATTTGTTTAGAACCGTGGCATGGAATTGCGGATAGCGTTGATACAAATAAAAATATACTTGAAAAAACTGGTATTATTAGATTAGAATCAAATTGTAGATTTAATGCTTCATTTAGTATTTCTTTTTTTTAATAATAAAATTTTTTTCATAAATTAAAGATAGTTCAACGCGAAAACAATAAGTAAAATGAATTAAATATATTTTATTAAATTTAGACGTTAAATACTTTTATTAAAAATGATACAACACATTAAATCCCGCATCCAAGCATCTATTGATTTAAAAACATCTTTGTTGTCAAACGAAGTAATTTTAAATACAGTTCAATCTATTGTCAACGATATTGTAACATGTTACAAAAATGATGGCAAAGTTTTATGGGCCGGAAATGGCGGTTCTGCGGCAGATGCTCAGCATTTAGCAGCTGAATTAAGCGGCAGATTTTATTATGACAGACCTCCATTATTTAGTGAAGCTCTCCATGTAAATACAAGTTATACAACAGCAGTTGCAAATGATTATAGTTATGATGTTATTTTTAGTCGCTTAACGACAGCAATGGGCCGCAAAGGTGATGTGTTAATTGGTTTATCTACTAGCGGTAATTCGGCCAATGTTATT
>JBIKOX010000103.1:0-10586 GCA_044357775.1 Bacteroidia bacterium
GGTGGAGTTGCCAATGATAGTAAAGCAAAAATTGCATTGTTGGTGGGAGGTATAAAAAAATTTCCACTCAAAAATGGGCAGCTTTACGGTGGTAATGATGAAACGGGATTTAATGGAAGTGTAGAAGCCTTGAAGCATTTTTCACGAATTGATTCTATTTACTGTAAAGGTGAAAAAATAGATAATGCCAAAGAACAGACTTGGTTTTTTGAAATTAAAGGGCAGGAATATAATTCTAACACGGGAGATATTATTGATGACGCAACATTAACCGATAATTATATTGTAAACGTTGCATTACAAGTGAAATTAGAAAATGCTAAATGGAATATTGTTGATTTAATGATTAGAGATAATGATGGAAATGATAGATACAACGCTAAATACAACGGGCCATTATTGGCATGTTTTGGGCAAGTAAATTTTGATAAAATTTATAAAAACACAGCATTCTATCAATTTGCAGCAGATTCAGAAGGTGCACTGAAATTAAAAGCAAAGCAATTACAAAAGGCGATTGAAAACCTTAGCTATAACGAAGAGAAAGACTTAAAATTATTAGTGCAATTTTTTGATCCCGAAAATAATCCCGAAAAACCTGCTTTAGATTTATTTAAAATTTTGAAAGAAGCTAAAGATAAGCAGTGTACAATACATGAAATCAATGTAGATGGAAGTTATTATGGAAAACCTGGGTCTGGGTCTACAGACAATTTCATCAAAATTAATGCTGAATTTAAAAGAGAATCGTGTTTGACGAAACCTGAGCTTAAAGAACAATACAAAGCAGCCGGCATGAATGCTAAGTTAATGAAGCAAACTGGTGGCGACTTATATTCAAGGGTATTGTTTCAAAATAATAGTATTAAATTGGTAATTAGAGAAAATACCCTATTCTTAGTTTCTGCCCCAACATTGAGCGAATTAATTTCCTTTTAATGATATTTTTGGAAAAGATGGTGCAAAAAATTTGGCAGAAGAAATGAATTTACCTTTATTAGGACAAATACCTTTAGTGCAAAGTATACGTGAAGCGGGCGATGCTGGTCGGCAGTATTACAAGAAACTACACCACAAGCCTTAGCCTTTAGAGAAATTTCTCAAAACATAGCGCAACAAATTGCTATTTTAAATGCTAATAAGGTTAAGGAGAAATTGACTACAGCTTAATGTAAATTATAAAAATTAAAAAGCTCCTTCAAATTTTTGAGGGAGCTTTTTTTATTTATAACATTTTGGAGATAAAAGAAGTGCGACTTTAAAACCCTTGTCTACCGCAATGCTAAGAATAAATATAAATATTTAATGGATATTTGCAAAGCTAAATAACTGTCTTTCTTGAAGGGAGCTTGTGCAAATACTTATAATAATGCCCGTATTAATGGTAGCTGCTATTATGAGGTCGGTTTTATTTTTTTTAGTTTTTATTCAATAATTATTTTTTTTGTTGTAACATTTATATTGTCACAAGTAGCACGCAATGTGTATGTCCCTTTAGTTAGTTCACCTAGGTCTATAATAGTTTTTTGGTTTGATGTTTTTGTTTTATAAACGAGTTCTCCGAGGATATCAAATATTTCTATTTCTGTTTTACTTGCCTTGTATTGCAGAATGTTAAATGTTCCTTTATTTGGATTAGGATAAATGTTTACTAAATTATCTGAACTTGATAAATCCTCAATACCCGTTGTTGTGGTTATATTGTAACGTGCAGCAGAAAAAAAGTATTCATTTAGACCACCAACTGTATTGCTTCCTTTGGTATAGCCAGCTAATAAAGGTTTATTATTGCTTTGCATTAACAATGATGTTACTTCATCACCGTTTTGCGCAAAAGATGTAGAAACATAACCAAAATTACCCATTGTAGAGTCAATGTCACCGTTTTGTTTTAAACGTAAAAGACTAAAATAGCTGTTAGATGTTGAAGAGTTATAAAGAGTGCCCCCCAACAAAATTTTGCCATCTGGTTGAGTCATGATGTCGCTGACTCCTAGACTACTATTCCAATTAATGTCTTTTAAACCATTTGCACCAAAGGTTAAGTCTAATGCCCCATTAAGATTGTATTTTTTTAGACGAGCCAAAGTATTTGTTGAGTTTAATGCAATTGTAAATATTTTGTTGCCTAAAATTTTATAACCTGATGGAGAATATACACTGTTTAAATTAAGATAAATCTCACCATTTACGCCAAATGACAAATCAATTAAACCAGATGGAAGCAAACATTTAATACGAGTAGAATCAAAGGTTATTTTTGCTTGATAAAAAAATATTCTATTACTATTATCAATATCTAGTTTGAATGACAAATAATTATTGGGCATAGTGCCCAATATATATTTACTATTTACACCAAATGTGTTATCAATTGTACCATTACTTAAAACTTTCATTAAGTATTTTTCGGTTGCATTATATAACATACAAATAATATCACCAGAAGCAGTAATTTTAATTTCAGTTATAAAGCTGTATGTATTATCAAGGATAAGTTTTCCGTTAATGCCAAATGTATTAACATAGTTACCTGTAGAATCAAGACAAAATAATGTTGCTTTACCTGTAGCCGAACCTACTCCATTTACGTCCGAGTTTCCAAAGACAATTATTTTATTTTGATTTCTACAACTAATTCCTTTTGGTTCAAAATTTGAAATTGACATTTGACCATTTGTGCCAAAACCTGAATTAACTGTTCCGTTTCCATTAAAACTATAAACGATTGCATCATGTTGAATACCACTACTTGTGTAGGAGGTAGATATTATTTTATCAGATGGGGTAATTGTTGCCCATGATGGGGCATTATACCATGAGCCACCAACGGAGCGCATTGTTAATCCGTCTCCATCAAATGAAATGTCAAGTGTGCCATCTTGGGCGAGTAGTTTAGTTGATAATAAAAGACCTAAAATAATTGTGCATATAATTTTTTTCATTTTTTTGTTATTATTTTTAAAACGAAATTAATATTTTTTTATTTTTTCTTTACCATTATATCGTTTCTTTTTCCGATAAATTCCACTTTAAGCTGCCGGATAACTAACTTATAACCGTCATAAATCATCGTTTATTTCTACATTAATTGCCTAATATGAGAAATCTATCACTAGCAACCAATTTCAAAAATATTACGTAAAATTTAAATAACCAAATAATTTTTAAGTGATGTTTATAAAATGTTTTTGCCGATAGTCTAAACTTATATCCAAATTTAATACTGTAAATAATCATCTAATGATGCTGAATTAAATTCAGTATGAAGATAGATGCCTTCATGTAAAACCTCATTTTTGTTTATATCCCACTTAAAAATAATTAAAAGCGCTTTTATTTTAGTTGTTGCCATCCTTATCTTTGCATAAATAATTAGTTATGCAAGTATTTAAGTTTGGTGGCGCATCCGTAAAAGATGCAGAGGGTGTAAAAAATGTAGCAGAGGTTTTAAAACAATTTCCTAACCAAAAAATAGCCGTAGTGGTTTCTGCTATGGGAAAAACAACTAACTCGTTAGAACGATTAGCTAAAGCTTTTTTTTATAAAACAGAAAATGCGGAAATTATTTTAGAAGAAATTAAAAAATACCATTTAGATATTTGCCATCACTTATTTGCAAATTCATCTCATCCCATTTTTATTGAACTCGAAAATACTTTTGTGGAATTGTATTGGGCTATTGAAGATGAGCCAACCCATAGTTTTGATTTTGAATATGATCAAATTGTCAGTATGGGAGAAGTCATTTCTACAAAAATTATTTCTGCTTATTTAAATGATGTGGGATTGCAAAATAAATGGATTGATGCCCGAGGCTTGATTCAAACTGATAATACTTATCGCGAAGGAAAAGTAGATTTTGAATTAACAGAAACATTAATAAAAAGAGATTTAGTTCCCGTTTTTAATTTGTTTAATATTATCGTTACCCAAGGTTTTATTGGCGGTACTTCCGAAAATTATACAACTACGCTTGGTCGCGAAGGTTCTGATTACACGGCATCTATATTAGCATATTGCTTAAATGCGGATAACGTTACTATTTGGAAAGATGTGCCTGGTGTTTTAAATGCCGACCCTAAATGGTTTTCGCACACAAAAAAAATTGACCAATTATCTTATCATGATGCCATTGAGTTAACCTATTATGGCGCAAGCGTTATTCATCCAAAAACAATTAAGCCGCTACAAAATAAAAATATTCCATTGCAGGTAAAGTCTTTTTTGCAACCACAAGAAGAAGGAACTATTATTAAAGACGGAGAAAAACGTTTAAATATTCCTTCGTATATTTTTAAAATTAATCAGGTTTTAATTTCTATTCAGCCAAAAGATTTTTCGTTTATTGCTGAAGATAATTTAAGTGATATTTTTGAATTGTTTTCAAAGTTTGGCGTTAAAATTAACTTGATGCAATTGTCAGCTATTAGTTTTTCGGTGTGTTGCGATCATGATGAATTTAAAATTCAAAATTTAGTAAAAGAATTACAAACGCAGTTTAAAGTATTGTATAATTCAGGATTAGAATTAATGACGGTTCGTTATTATACGCAGGAAACGATAGATACACTCACTGCTCAAAAAATTATTTTGTTAGAACAACGCAGCCGATTTACTGTTCAAATGGTGATGAGAAACGAAACAGATTAACTATATTTATAAAAGTGATTTAATTTTATAAGCAGATGAACGCAAAAGCGCAAAATATTGGAGCACCTCCAGGTACATTAATTTATACTGGTGAGGCCAGAACGGATAGGATTAAAATTACATTAATTGAGTACAATGAGGCTGAGTTTTTTGAGGACGTGTATTATGACCTTGACGATTGTTTATCGCATGTAAAACCCAACATGGTAAAATGGATTAATGTGGAGGGTGTTCATGAAACAGAGTTAGTTGAGGCCATTGGAAAATTATATAACATCCATCCATTAACCTTAGAAGATGTGGTTCATGTTGATCAACGACCAAAATTTGAAGACTTTGAACATTATGTAGTAGCCATCATGAAAATGATAACTTACAATAAAGAAGTGCAATCGGAGCAGCTAGCCATTATTTTATGTGAAAACACAGTCATCTCTTTTCAGGAACCGCATCTTGGCGATGCATTTGATATTATAAGAACGAGGTTGCGTCAAGGAAAAGGAAGAGTAAGAAAATTGGGTGCAGATTATTTAGCGTATGCTTTAATGGATGCGGTAGTAGATTGTTATTTTACTGCAATAGAAAAGATAGGCGATAAAATTGAAGAAATTGAAGAAGATATTATTAGTAATTCTAATAAAAAATCGTTGTTGCAATTATATCATTTAAAACGCGAAATGATTTATTTGCGCAAACAAGTTTGGCCAATGCGCGATTTGATTAATAATATGATTCGTTCAGAAACGACCTTAATAAATGCGTCTAGCGATATGTATTTGCGCGATTTAAGCGACCATGTTACACGAATTATTGATACCGTTGAAACCTATCGCGATTTGCTTTCAGGTATCATGGATATTTATTTAAGTTCAAATGCAAACAGAATGAATGAAGTTATGAAAGTATTAACGATTATGTCGTCTATATTTATTCCGGTAACTTTTATTGCAGGTGTATATGGTATGAATTTTGAAAATATGCCTGAACTCAAAACCCAAAATGGTTATTATATTATCTGCGGAGTCATGGTAATTATTATTGCTGGTTTGATGATTTATTTCAAACGCAAAAAGTGGATGTAATTTAACTTAGATTATAATACACGCGCAATCCAAAACCATGTTGTAATTTAAATTTGGGATTATAACCTAAATTTACTCTGTCGTAAGATGGTGTGTAAAGCAATTGAATTGTATATTTTGGATTTATAGTTAAATGTAATCCTAGTCCTGCAAAAGCTCCAATTCCAGCTCCAATTAAATACTGCGCACTATAATAGTTATAAGGAGGTTGGTTGTAGGCTGTCATCAAATCTATGGTGAAATTATTAGCTCCATTGTTGAGGTCGTTATTAAAAAATGCTTGGTTCTTTTGTGCTTTCGACATAACAATATTTAATCCGCCTTCTGCCAAAAAATTAAATTTTTCATTTTTTCCAATAATCCGTTGGTAACCTAATTGCATCATTAACCTTTGCTCTGCACCGGTAATGGTAAATTGATTAATTTTGGATTGACCTTGAAGTCCAGTAGTTGTTGGTAAAACGGATGAAATAGTAAATTTGCCATTAACAACCAATTTACTGGCATTTATATTTAAAATAATACTAGCTTTTTTATTAATTTGATAGCGCGTGTTTAAGCCAACCATGTAAGTAGTGGTATATTTTAAATTAATCGGCATATCATTTTCTATAAAAAACCAATCACCATGACCAACATTTAATAATTGCGCAATTAAATCATTTTGGCCAAGCCCACCACCATAAACATTCAGTATTTGATTATTCAGCACGCTATTTGCAAAAGTATTGCGTTGGCCATTTTCATCAAAACCATAGCCATCATAAATATATGCTGTATTTCTGTTTGCCCAAAAAGCACCAACGTAAAGTCCAGCATGAAAACCTTTGTGCTTGTAGTATACGGCAGCAGTGTCAGCTTCCATTTCAGTAGATTCTTGAGAACTAGCTGTTAATGAATACACAAACAAACTTGCTTGTAGTAAAAAAATAAGTGGTTTTATAAAATTGTATTTCACGCTCAAAAATAGGATTTTTTTAAGCTATAGCGAATTTATATTCTATAAATTAATTCATAGATTTTTCTATTGACAACATTAATTGCTTTCGTGCCAAAAATATTCTGCTTTTAATGGTTCCTAAAGGTAAATCCATTTCTTGAGCAATTTCTTCGTACTTAAAACCATTGTAATATCTTGTAAATGGAATTTTATATTGATCTTCTAGATTTTCTATTTTATTCAAAATATCCTTAACCGCTATTCTTGATTCAGTAATATCTTGATGATTATTTTTAAAAGCGCGCGCCATTGCTAAATCAGCATTTGTTAAAATAATTTGCTTTGTTTTTACAGCACGTCTGTATGAATTAATAAACGTGTTTTTCATGATTGTAAATAACCACGCTTTTAAATTTGTACTGTCCTCAAATTTTTCACGGTAAGTAATTGCTTTTACGTATGTATCTTGAAGCAAATCTAAAGCATCATCGTTGTTATGAGTAAGACTTAAAGCAAAGTTCTTTAAAGATTGCTTTTCATTCAAAATACGAGTATTAAATTCTATTGCGGTCATATTATTTTTTTGTTTAATGAAATTCTAAAATTGTTAAACAAATGTATATTATGTTTAACAAAAAACATAATTATATTAAACAAAATAATACTAAAAAAACATAATGTATTGAAAATCAATATTTTAAAAATAATGCCATTTTCTTTTTTTGAAATCATTTTAAAAAATAATGGTGTTTAAGTTCAGTTAACGAACTCAATTTATATGCAGGACTAATTTTTTACTTTTTTACTTTTAAGTTACAACAGCTTACGATGCGCATGCTATGGGAAGTATTAATAAATTGTGAATAGATAGAGTCACAGCATTAACTTTAGACTTCAGTATTTAGTTATCTTCGCTGCAAATATTTAAAAAGATGTTGCAAGAATTAAGTGAACAAGAAGAATTAAGAAGAGGGAAATTAGCTGAATTAATAAAGTTAGGAATTAATCCTTATCCTGCCGAAGAGTTCAAAGTAAATGTATCTGCAAAAGATATTAAGGAAAATTACGAGCGTGATAAGTTAAATTACAAAGACATACGTTTCGCAGGTCGTATTATGAGTATTCGTGATATGGGTAAGGCCGCATTTGCTGTTTTACAAGATAGCAGTGAGCGAATTCAAATATATGTTCGTCGTGACGATATTTGTCCGAATGAAGATGATAAGGTTTTATATGATATCGTTTGGAAAAAATTAGTTGATTTAGGCGATATTATTGGGATTGAAGGGTATGTATTTACAACTAAAACAGGAGAAACATCCATTCATGTTACTACATTTAAAATATTAAGTAAATCATTAAAGCCATTGCCTGTTGTAAAAACAGATGATGAAGGCAAATCTTTTGATGAGGTAACTGATCCTGAGTTTCGCTATCGTCAGCGTTATGTTGATTTAATTATCAATCCAAAAGTTAAAAAAACATTTGAGCAACGCACTAAAATCATTTCGTCTATTCGTAATTTTTTAAATGATAATGGTGCTTTAGAAGTTGATACTCCCGTTTTGCAATCTATTCCGGGTGGTGCTGCGGCTCGTCCGTTTTTAACACATCACAATGCTTTAGATATGCCATTATATTTGCGTATTGCCAATGAACTCTATTTAAAACGTTTAATTGTTGGTGGTTTTGATTGGGTTTATGAATTCAGTCGAAACTTCCGCAACGAAGGCATGGATAGAACGCATAATCCTGAATTTACAGTTTTAGAGTTTTATGTAGCGTATCGTGATTATTTTTGGATGATGAATACCACCGAAAAATTATTGGAAAAAATTGCCACTGATTTACACGGAACAACTGAATTAACTGTTGGAGACAAAATAATAAATTTTGCAGCACCATTTAAACGCATTACAATTTTTGATGCCATAAAAGAAAATACTGGCATTGATGTTAGTAAAATTGATGAAGTAGGTTTACGAGATGTATTTAAACAATTGCATATTGAAATAGATGAAACAATGGGTAAGGCTAAATTAATTGATATACTTTTTGGAGAAAAATGTGAAGGCAATTATATTCAACCAACCTTTATTACAGATTATCCTGTTGAGATGAGTCCGTTGACGAAAAAACACAGAACAGAAGCAGGATTAGTGGAGCGCTTTGAGTTAATGATTAATGGAAAAGAAATAGCCAATGCCTATTCCGAATTAAATGATCCAATCGATCAGCGTGAGCGCTTTGAAGAACAGGTAAAATTAATGGAACGTGGTGATCATGAGGCGATGTTTATAGATTATGATTTTTTACGTGCCCTAGAATACGGCATGCCGCCAACTGCTGGTATTGGCTTTGGTATCGATCGTTTGTGCATGTTACTAACAAACCAACCATCTATCCAAGATGTATTATTGTTCCCACAGATGCGTCCAGAAGTGCAACATACACCAACCGAAGAAATAGAAAATTAATTTATGAGTAAAATTATTTGTTATAGTTTATTGTTTATTGCGTTAGGTTTTTTCTCTTGTAAGGAAAACCCGAAGGCAGATGAACAAAAAAAACCGCGCATATTCCCAGAATATAGCGAAGCATTAGATGAAATTATCAGAAGTAAAGAAGGAGTTATTAGAGGAATTGATTTAAATAGTAAGGCTGTTTTAATTACCACCACAGAAACAAAAGAACCTTCAGAAGTGGCGCATGATTATCTCTATTTTGAATACACTATTGATAGCGTTACTAATTATTCGGTGGCTTATAATTTACAAAAAGATAGTTTAGATGAAGTGGAAGTACAAATTAATTGTAACGATTTGGATTTAAGCGCAAGGTTGTTTACAGACTTAAAAACGTATTACGAAAAAAAATTACCTAACCCAACGGAGGATAAAGGATTTGTTGTTTATAATTGTTTTGAAGGACAACGGAAACCTTTTGTTGTTTCTTTAACAGATAACAGTTCTCCTAATAAGGGAATAATTAATTTACTTATTTATAGAGATAAGTAAAAATTAATAGTGATATAATAACTTCACAATTCTTAAACTCTTATTCTTTGGATCTCTAATGATGTAAGATGTTACTTTTTTTGTAGCATCAGTAATATAACTTACTTCATTTATCAAGGTTCCGTTTTTAAATTGTTTTTCATTTATCAAACAATCATTAGTATCATACTCATAAGTTCTAATTTGCTCTAATTCCCCATTACTATTGCTTTTATAAGTGGCTTTAATTAATTGTCCTTTATTGTTATATTTAAAATTGCTATTTTGTGTAATCCAAGCAACAGTGTACTGTTCATTTATGCTAATTGGTTTTTTACTATCATTTGAGGTGAAAATAATTTCTTTGTAAGATCTGCCTTCATTATTCATGCAGATTTTTTTATATTGATTTTTTCCAGTGCTCATGTATTTATAACTTTCTTCACTAATAATATATTGCCCGCCTAATTTAAAATCTGTTTTGTTTTCCGATATATTAGTTTCTCTGCATCGCCTTTCTTTTTCTATTTTTCCTTCTGATGAATAATCATAATAGTAGCTTTCGTAATATGCTCCATCATTGTATCGTTTTAATTTCAAAAGTGAGTTTTCATTATAAAAATAATTTGTAGAAATAGTATCATATACATATTCATTTTTTGTGTACGAATGTCCATTACTTATTTTTTTTCGATGCCGATAAACTGGTTCAGCGTGGTATTCTTTTTGAATTATTTTGCTAATGGATGTGTTATAAAATCGAGTGAGTAAACCGGTGGCATTAAATTCGTAATAAGTCAGTAGCCCTTTATCTTCGGCAACTTGTAAATCTTTTTTATCAATAATATCAAAAGTAATTGACTTTATTTTTTGACTTTTTATGTACTCGTTATTAAAAGGCAATTGGCTCTCAAA
>JBIKOX010000007.1:0-33353 GCA_044357775.1 Bacteroidia bacterium
TGAATTAGTAGTACAAAGCTCTATATAATTAACCATATCGCTAAAACAATGCCGTTAAACCAGCATGTATTTTACCGATTCGTAAATCAAAGCCATTATTAAATTGCTTTCCAATCGCATAACTCAAATTAAAAATGCCTGCCTTGGTTTCAAAATTTATACCGGCACCAACACTTATTGGCAAATCATTTACATAACCTGATACGTTTTTGTTTTCATACCAAGCTCCTTCGCCAAAAAAAAATAAATTAGAATTTCTCTCAAACAAAAAACGGTATTCAATAGTAGGTATAATGTATGTTGAAGCATAAATACTTTCCTCATCAAATCCTCGCAAGGTTCTTAATCCTCCAATCCTAAATAATTCATTTTTATAAATGGTGTTACCAAACACACTGCCAAATTGAGAAGATAGTTTTACAACGTGGTTTTTAAAGATATTTAAATAGCCAACAATCATTCCTTCAGTTTGATATTGTGAGGTTTTTAAGGTAATGGTAGAGTAAGCCACATCATTTATTTTTGGGTTTTTCTTAATTTGTCTGGTTCCAACTGAGCCTTGAATATTAACGCTAATTCCTTTTCGGGGGTTAAAACGATAATCTAATTTTTCAATAAAAAATCCCAAGCCGTATGCTTTTGTGGTAACATCTGCATAATCAGGTAAAACTGTAATGTTTGAAAGACCAGATGTAGATATTAAATTGGCATTTCGCTGTTTGTAAAACACTTTGATATGGTTTAATCCAATGAAATAATAATTTAAGCCTAATGCATTATTAACATCTAAAAATGCACTGTCTTTTTTATAAATTTTTAAATTATAGTCAATGCCAGCTGGCAATCCTGCAATATAGGGGTATATGACCGTTGCTTTTAAATCCTGTGTTTGTGTTTGTAATCTGCGCCAATTTATATCAATTGTTTCGCCACTT
The DNA here is from genome assembly GCA_044357775.1 of Bacteroidia bacterium. Classification (GTDB taxonomy): domain Bacteria; phylum Bacteroidota; class Bacteroidia; order B-17B0; family Aurantibacillaceae; genus UBA4416. Next base: position 936 of record JBIKOX010000007.1, read on the forward strand.
TTAAAAATACCATTCACTACTTTAATTTTTAAATCTCCCGTAAATACCGTTTTGCCTTTGTCATTAGGTAAAATACCTATAATACCATCAAATTGTGAAGCGTTTTTTTTATCTAAAAATAAAAATAGTTTATTTTTTTTATCCGTTAATTGCACAATTGGTGGTTTTTTTTCTGTTACAAACGGTAACTGTTTTGTTTTTTTTGAAACAGCTGAAAACACCGCTGAATTATAAGGCATGCCTTGTTTAATTCCCAAATACCTCAGCAAAAATTTCTGACTAACTTTTCCGGCGCCTTCAGTTACGAGACTATCCAGTTTTATAAAGACGTTTTTTTCAATTATTAATTTAGCACTAATGTTTGAATCACTAATTTGCAAACTATCCAATTTAGCAGCAGCGAATGGGTAACCATTATTTTCATAATAGGTTACAATTTTTTCCATAAACCGTGATAGCTCAATAAATTTAAAAGGTCGGTTTGTAAAAAAACGCTCATTATACCCTAATTTACTTATAATGCCTTGGTCTTTTTGATTATATTTTAAAGTAATCCACTTATACTTTTTTCCTGCACTTACATAAGCAAAGTAATTTAAAGAATCATTTTTTATACTATCAATACTCGCCGAAATATAACCTTCATCTATAAGTGAAATATAAATTTTATTTATTTCCTTATTTACAAAGTCGACGCTATTAAGCTGTTTTTTATACTCTATCTTTTTAAAAACATTTGCACTATCTGTATTAATTATTTTAAGATTATAAATAATTTGGGCAGCTAATGGAAAATTTGCCAAAAGCATTACTAATAATAAATATGTAAATTTATCTCTCAAACGGAATAGCTTTAAAAGTAAATAATTTTATATTCAACTTACTAATTACATCCAATAAACGATGGAATTGGTTTATTATTTTAGTATTGGATAATAAATATCATCCATTAATTTAAATGTTTTTAACCTATTTTAGATTAATTCCGGCTAAAATAAGTGTAACTTTGTACTTCAAAATTAAATAAAAATGAAAAAAGGATATATTATTTTATTGTCTATTGTCGGATTTGCACTGATTATATTTTTAATGTACAGAAGTACTTATAATACAGCTGTTGAGTTACAAGAAAATGTAACAGAAATGTGGGGAGATGTGGGGGTTACCTATCAGCGCAGGGCAGATTTAATTCCTCAATTAGTGGCAACTGTTAAAGGTGCTGCAGCAAACGAAAAAGGAATTTTAACTCAAGTAACAGAAGCAAGAGCAGGAATTGTAAATGCTAAAACTCCTGAAGACATGGATTTAATGGGTAAAAAAATAAACACAGCCATTAATTTGGCTTTTGAAGCATATCCACAAATTCGTTCAACGCAAAACTTTAGCGACTTGCAAACTCAATTAGAAGGAACAGAAAATAGAATTTCAGTAGCTCGACAAAATTATAATGGTGCAGTAAAAGAATATAACTCTCACATTAGAGGATTTTTTAATAGTATGTTTTTAAATAAAGAAGTGTTTGCTAAAAAAGAAGCGTTTAAAGAAACTGCTGGTTCTGAAGTTGCACCAAAAGTTGATTTTGAAACAAAATAATCGGTGTTATTTAAAAAAAGACTCATATTAAAAATCGATGAAACGCGTTTAATAAATGCTATTCAAGCAGCAGAATTAAAAACCTCTGGAGAAATTAGAGTGCACATTGAAAAAGCTTGCAAAACAGATGCTTTAGAAGAATGCAAAAAAAAATTTACTGAACTTAATATGCATGAAACAAAAGACAGAAATGGTATTTTGTTTTATTTAGCAATCAACTCAAAATCTTTTGCCGTGTGGGGAGACGAAGGTATTCACCAAAAAGTTAATGATGCATTTTGGAAAAGCATTACCGATTGTGCTATTGATTATTTTAAACAAAATGAACTTTTAACAGGCATAGAAAAAGCTGTGGAGTTATGTGGCGAAAAATTAAAATTACATTTTCCCTTAGATGCAAATGATAAAAACGAACTCTCAAACGAAATATCTTACTAATTGAAATTATTTTTTTGGATAGTCGCACTTTTATTTACTTTATTTGCAAACCAGGCATTTGCTCAAATTCCAGCAAGACCAAGTCCGGAGAGATTAGTTAATAATTTATCTTATGAGTTTCCTGATTTTTTATCTCAACAAGAAGAAAAACAATTAGAACAACAACTTCAAAAGTTTAGTTTAGAAACATCTAATCAAATTTGTGTAGTAATTGTTGATGATTTAAATGGAATGGACGAATCGTCTTTTGCTGTTGACGTATTAAATAATTGGGGCGTTGGACAAAAAAAGAAAAACAATGGAATTGTTATTTTAGTAAAACCTACCGGTAATGCAGGCTCGCGTAAATTATTTATTTCAATAGGTTATGGTTTAGAGGGCGCTATTACTGATTTGCAAACAAAACGAATTCGTGAAAACGAAATTGTTCCGTACTTTAAACAAAAACAATTTTATCAAGGCTTAGAAGCTGGTTGCCAAGCTTTAATGAAAGCAGCCAAAGGAGAATACAATGAGAAAACATCGCCCAAAGGTTCGGGCATTGAAAGCTGGGTTAAAAAACACCCCATTTTATTTATCATCCTAGTTATTCTTTTTATTTTTATAATGTTTAAAGGTTCTTCTGGTGGTGGCCACGGACGAGGCATGACTTATTTTGGTGGTGGTTCTGCCTTTGGTGGATTTGGTGGTGGTTCTGGTGGTGGTGGCTCTTCTTTTGGTGGATTTGGTGGCGGTTCTGGTGGTGGTGGTGGTTCGGGAGGCAGTTGGTAGTAAATAATTTATTGTATATTTATAGTTGAAAATTATAAATACTATGAAGAAAAATTTACTCATCCTTTTTATTGGCTTTTTAAGCATTTCATTATCCTCACAAATAAGTATTACCTCCGCCAATATGCCTATTAGTGGCGATACTGCTAGATATACTTCGGCTAACCTTAATAGCATTGGAAATTACACAATTACTGGATTTAATCATATTTGGGATTTTAGTACACTAGATTCTACAGGACAAGGGATTCGTCAGTTTTTACCATCAACGTCAACTCCTTATTTTTTTTACTTCTTACCACCAAAATATGGTGAAAAAACTGTTGATTCAGTTCCAATTCCAGCAATACCATTAGGTGGAACAACGATTTCTATTAAGGATATTTACAGTTTTTATAAAAAAAATGGCTCGTTATCATTTAATTCTGAAGGATTAGGATTAACGCTTTCTGGCATTCCAATTGGAACAACGGCAACAGGTTCAAATGATGATGAATTATATATGTTTCCGTTAAACTATTCTGATAGAGACTCAACAACCTTTAGTTTTTCAACGCCCACTTTCAGTTCTATTCCATTTACATACAAGAAACATGGTTATCGTATCACAGAGGCCGATGGTTGGGGAACCATTACAACACCTTATGGCACCGAAGCTTGTTTAAGAGTTGTAACCACTCAGTATTCAATTGATTCAATAAAAATTAATGCCTTACCTGCACCTTTTAACAAAATTGGTTTTCCAAACTACGCTCGCAGCTATCAATGGCTAACGTTAACCGAAAAAATTCCATACTTAGAAATTTCGGGAAATTTGATTGCGGGTAACTTTACACCTACACAAGCCAAATATCGCGATGTAATCCGCTCTTTTGTTGGTATAAAAGAAGAACAAAGTACAATTGCATTATCTGTTTTTCCAAATCCAACAAATAACGAAGTAAATGTTATTATACCTCAAAACGCCAATGATGTTGTTGCTGAAATTACTGATTTGCAAGGAAAAGTCATCCTAACAAAAATTTTAAACCAAAACGCTCAAATCATAAATCAACATAAACTAGATGTTTCATCTATTTCGAAAGGAACTTACTTTTTAAACTTACGTACCCGTAATTCTAAACAAACTTTAAAAATTTCAGTACAATAGTTTTAAATACTAAATAATTAAATTATTTTTACCGCAAATTTAACACATACATTATGAGTTCTCATCACGATCACGACAATCAATTAACAGAGCCAAAACCAGTTGCATTTGGTACTCCATTAATTTTAGCTTTAGTTACTGTTTTAATTATTTTATTAGGAGTTAGCACTTGCGATAATAAAAAACATAGTTCTTGCGAATGCAAGGAAGATTGCTCAGAAGAGTGTATGAAAAAATGTGAGTCAGGAGATCATTCAGGGCACGCAACTGAAACTCATAGCACAGAACATGCTGCTGAAGCGCACGAAGTTGTTGCAGCAGAAGGACACGCAGCAGCAGCTGATACATTAGCAAAAACTGACACTGCTGCTGTAAAAGTTGAAAATAACACGCCAACTCATCATTAATTATTAGTTTAGTTTATTTATAAAAAAGCTCTACAACATTTGTGGGGCTTTTTTGTTATTTATACGAACTTCACAAAGCGAGGCTTTTCTTTTGTGGGTTAAAGATGATTTTTGTAATATTGCACACTTAAAAAAACATAAAATGGCTACAGATAACTTTCAAGCACACGATTATTATTTAATGGACGAACTATTAAGTGATGAACATAAATTAATTCGTGATACTACCCGCGCATGGGTTAAAAAAGAAGTAACTCCAATAGTTGAAGAAGCTTGTCAAACAACAACCTTTCCAAAACAATGGATTAAAGGATTAGCAGAAATTGGTGCTTTTGGACCTTATATTCCAGCTGAATATGGCGGACCAGGTTTAGATCAAATTTCTTACGGATTAATTATGCAAGAATTAGAACGTGGTGATAGTGGCTTGCGTTCAACGGCTTCGGTTCAAAGTTCATTAGTGATGTATCCTATTTATGCATACGGTAGCGAAGAACAAAAGAAAAAATATTTACCAAAATTAGCAACAGGCGATTTAATGGGATGTTTTGGCTTAACAGAGCCAGATCATGGAAGTAATCCTAACGGAATGCTTACTAACTTTAAAGATGCTGGTGATGGAAAAAACGTAATACTAAACGGCGCAAAAATGTGGATTAGTAATTCACCATTTGCTGATATTGCTGTTGTTTGGGGTAAAGATGAAACCGGAGAAATTAGAGGAATTATTGTTGAAAGAGGTATGCCTGGCTTTACAACTCCAGAAACGCATGGCAAATGGAGTTTACGTGCAAGTTCAACTGGCGAATTAGTTTTTGCTAATGTATTAGTCCCAAAAGAAAATATTTTACCAAATGTAAAGGGATTAAAAGGTCCTTTAGGCTGCTTAAACTCAGCACGTTTTGGCATTGCATGGGGTGTTATTGGCGCTGCAATGGATTGTTATGACAGCGCTTTACGTTATAGTAAAGAGCGTATTCAATTTGGTAAACCTATTGGTGCATTTCAATTAACTCAAAAAAAATTAGCTGAAATGATTACCGAAATTACCAAAGCACAATTATTAACTTGGAGATTAGGTGTTTTAAAAAATGAAAACCGTGCAACGCCTGCGCAAATTAGTATGGCAAAACGCAACAATGTTAATATGGCTCTAATGATTGCGCGCGAAGCTCGTCAAATACATGGAGGCATGGGTATTACAGGAGAATATCCAATAATGCGTCATATGATGAATTTAGAATCAGTTGTTACATACGAAGGAACTCATGATATTCATTTACTGATAACCGGTATGGATATTACTGGCTTTAATGCCTTTTCTTAAAATAATATCAAATCATTTAACTCCTATTCACCAAAAATGGATAGGAGTTTCTTTTTGTCTAAATTCTCTATTTTTACTGCGTCAAAGCAAAAAGGCTTTTATCTTTGACGCTCCATAAAATATTTATTTCAAACAATACAACATGACATTATTAGAAAGCTTAAACTGGCGTTATGCCGCCAAAAAAATGAATGGAACAGCAGTTCCTCAAGAAAAAGTTGATCTCATTTTAGAAGCCGCTCGCCTAGCGCCATCTTCTTCAGGCCTGCAACCGTTTGAAATTTTAGTTATCTCTAACAAAGAATTATTAGAGAAAATAAAACTAATAGCAAACGGTCAAAGTCAAATTACGGATTGCTCTCACCTTTTAGTGTTCGCAGCTTGGGATACTTACACGGAAGATCGTATTAACGAGGTATTTAAACGTCATAGCACTGAACGCAATATGCCTGAAAGCGTTTCTGATGCTTACAGAATGATGTTAATTGGCTCGTATCCTAATCGTCCGGCAGAAGAAAATTACGTACATGCAGCTAAGCAAGCTTACATCTCTTTAGGCATTGCAATGGCCGCTGCCGCTGAATTAAAAGTTGATACTACACCAATGGAAGGGTTTAACTACAGCGCTTTGGATGAATTACTAAATTTAAAAGAAAAAGGATTAAAATCGGCAGTACTTTTGCCTTTAGGATATAGAGATGAAGCTAATGATTGGTTAGTGAAATTAAAAAAAGTACGCACGCCAAAAGAAAAATTTATTACCGAGATCAAGTAACAACTATCCTTTAAAAACAGAAAGCCCGAACAAAAAGGTTCGGGCTTTCTGTTTAATACTATTTAACCACTATTGTTTAACCACTTTAATAATATGTTGATTGTTGTTTTCAATCACTTTTACAAAGTAAACACCTGTTGCTTCGTTATGAATATCTAAACTATGTTTACCTACTTCAAATGTTTCTGCAATTACTATTTGTCCTAAAGCATTTGTTAAGGTTACTTTTGATGTTGAAGTTAATTCAATAGTAAACAAACCATTATTAGGGTTAGGATACAAATTAATGGCCGCGTTGCTATTTGTTAAAGTAGCAATTCCTGCGCATAAACTAACATCTTGTGTAATGGTTGTTGAATTTGAACAGCCATTTGCATCTGTTCCATTTACAGTATAGGTTGTTTGTACTGTTGGCGATACCGCAACTGTTGAAGTATTATCTGTTGTACTCCAAGTATAATTTGCTGCGCCACTTACTGATAAGGTTGCTGTTTGACCTACACATAATAATGTATTATTTGTTACAGCTGTTACTACCGGTAAAGCATTTACAGATAAAGCGCTTACTGCAGTATTCTCGCAACCATTTGCATCTGTTCCAGTTACTGTATAAGATGCATTTACTGATGATGTCACTACATCACTTCCGTTTGAATAAGTATATGTTGTTGCGCCGCTTGGTGTCATCGTAAATGATTGACCAGCACAAATAGTACCTGAATTTACAGAAATAATAGGTAAAGTGTTTACGGATAAAGCGCTTACTGCAGTGTTTTCGCAGCCATTTGCATCTGTTCCTGTTACTGTATAGGATGCATTTACTGATGATGTCACTACATCACTTCCGTTTGAAAAAGTATATGTTGTTGCACCACTTGGTATCATCGTAAATGATTGTCCTGAACAAATGGTACCTGAATTTACTGAAATAATTGGTAAAGCGTTTACAGATAAAGCACTTACTGCAGTATTCTCGCAACCATTTGCATCTGTTCCAGTTACTGTATAAGACGCATTTACTGATGATGTCACTACATCGCTTCCGTTTGAATAAGCATATGTAGTTGCGCCACTTGGTGTCATCGTAAATGATTGTCCTGAACAAATGGTACCTGAATTTACTGAAACAATTGGTAACGAATTTATGGTTACCGTAGCTGCATTACTTGCCGAAACTCCACATCCAACTAAATCTCCATTAACACTATATACGGTGTTTACTGTTGGTGTAACTATTATACTGGTAGTGTTTGCTCCTGTATTCCATGTATAAGTTGAAACTCCATTCGCTGTTAATGTAGCAGAACTTCCTGCACATATACTAGCTGAATTTACAACAATACTAGGTGCAGCTCCTACTGTAATAGCTCCTGTAACCGCCACTCCTAAACATCCTTCAGCAGATGTACCGCTAACAGTATAATCTGTTGTTATGCTTGGATTATCTACAATTGAATTTGTTGTAGCACCTGTATTCCAAGTATAAGTGTTAGCGCCGCTAGCAACTACTGTGCCTGTAGCTCCTGAACATATTGTAGCAGATATTACTGAAACTATTGGTAAAGTATTTACAGTTAAAGAACTTACTGCTGTATTAGAACAACCATTTGCATCTGTTCCAGTTAGTGTATAGTTTGAATTTGCAGTTGGAGTTACAATATCACTTCCGTTTGAAAAAGTATATGTTGTTGCGCCGCTTGGTGTCATCGTAAATGATTGACCTACACAAATGGCTCCAGAATTAACTGAAACAATTGGTAAAGCATTTACAGCAACTGAACTTACTGCAGTGTTAATGCAACCATTATTATCGCCAGTTACAGTATATGAACTTGAAGCAGTTGGAGCTACAACAGAAGTGCCACTTGAATATGTGTATGTTGTTGCGCCACTTGGAACCATTGTAAATGATTGGCCTGCGCAAACTGTACCTGATGTAACCGTAATACTTGTATTAGCACATGAATTTAAATAAGGGCGAATGATTGGCACATAATTAAATCCTGCTAATAAACTATTTAAAGGAGAATATGCCCCGTTATTAAGATTTGCAAATACGGTATTTTGTGTAAATATTTCAGCAGAACATTGTAAGTTGTAATTATCTCCAGATTTTGTCTCTTCAATCCCAACAAAATAAGTGCCTGGCGTTAAGGATAATCTGTTATTTGATAAATCTTTAACATCTAAAATAAGTACAGCTCCATTACTAGTAGTATCTGCAGCAGTAATTGTATAAGATGCAGATTGACCAATGTATCCAGTATTACTAGGCACACCGGCTGTAGTTGAAGAAATCCTAACTCTCACCGTATCACCTAAACCTACAGATCTTGGTGCAACAAAAAATAATACTGAATCTAAATACGTTGTTGTGTTAATTTTAAATGTATTTCCAATAATTGCACTTGCTGTATTGCCAGCTCCTATACCTTGAACAGACGTTCCGTTATCTCTTGCGTATTGATTGTTTACAACACTAAATGCATATTTAGCAGTATCCGCAGTTGTTATTGTATTGCCAGTGCAAGAAGTAATAAATTGAAATAAATAATTACCTGCAGTTGTAGGCGTATATGTACCAACATTTACTGCTAAAGTTCCTCCTGCCGCGATTGCAGCAGGTGTTGATGTATATGATTGTATTGGTGTTACAAAGTTAGGACCTTGAAAAATATTTACAGTTACTTTAGCATCTGAAGTAGGACCCGTTCCAATATTATTAATGGTAGTTAGCAAAGGCATAGGAGCAACTTGCACTAGAGGAATAGATGTATATTCTCCATATTTTGATGCAGTTACATTTGGGGACGTTGGCGTTCCCGCAGGAATGTACTCAAAATCATCAATTCCAATATAATTTGAATTAGCACCTAAAGGCCCGCCATTAGTTACAAAATAACGAAAAGCTACTCTTCCGCTAGTTGGAGAAGCTAAACCAGAAATTGCAACAGTATACTGTGTCCAAGTGCTTGGGTAGTTTGCGACAACAAGTGTTGGATTAATATCTAATAATAACGTTGTAAAATCTCCTACAGAAACATTAGTTGCCCCTGCGTTAACACTAGCTCCATTTGTAGACAATCTTAATTGTAAATTATCAGCATAACCCCCAGCAGTTCTAGTATAAAATTTAATAACATCTCCATTGCTAAAAGTACGGTTTGGCGCAAATAGCCAATTGCTAATAGTGTTTGCGCCAGTTACACTATTGTAAGTTACGGCAATATATTCTGCAGCTGCGCCAGAATTAGCCGCAAAAGCCCCAGAATTTCCTTGAACCCAATTGGGAGCAGATCCAGCGGGGGTGCTTAAATTTTGTTGTGCCCATCCACTTGTTGTTAATGTTGCTACACTAACAAACGATTCAGTAATAGCTTGGCCTCTCATTTGAAAGTTTATCAAAGTACTTAAAACGATACATGATAACAGTTTGTAAATTTTTTTCATAGTTTAAATTTTAGAGAGCGAAGTTATGGACTAATTATTAAATAAAAAAATTATATTTACATGCTCACAAAAAAATGTATATGTTTTCTAAAAATTATTTAGCTATTATTTTTACTTTATTGCTTTACACTTTTATTAAAAGTCAAAATTTAAGTTTTAGCGCTACTCAAATTGCTATTCCTAAAAAAAATGTGGGGGTTGTTTATAAAAACGACACGATAATTCAAAACGGATACACGCTTCTTGCGCCCGCAAGTTCATCAAAAACCTTTTTGATAGATAACAATGGAAAACTTGTTAATCAATGGTCAAGCGATTTTTTACCAGGCCAGTCGGCTTATTTAACAGAAGATGGTTGCTTAATTAGAACTTGTAAAACAAATAATACAAAATTTAAATGGGGCGGCGTTGGCGGTAGAATAGAAAAAAAAGACTGGAATAATAAATTACTTTGGGAGTGGGAATTAAATGATAGCAACAAATGTTTACATCACGATATAGCACTACTTCCAAATGGCAATATTTTAGTAATTTTAGTTGAAAGAAAAATTTTAAAAGATATTATCAAAATCGGCAGAGATACCTCTAAACTATCTGATAAAGAATTGTGGACGGAATCTGTTTTAGAAATAAAACCAAAAGGGAAAAATGAAGCCTCAATTGTTTGGCAATGGAATTCGTGGGATCATTTCACGCAAAATAAATACAATACTCTTCCCAATTATTCTATAGTTGAAGAACATCCCGAATTAATAGATGTTAATTATAATTTAGAATTAAATAGTACCGCTGATTTCTTACATTTTAACTCAATAGACTTCAATCCACAATTGAATCAGATTTTATTAAGCGTTCGTAATTTTAATGAAATATGGATTATTGACCACAACACTAGCAGCCTTCAAGCCAAAAGTCACAAGGGTGGTAAATGTGGTAAAGGGGGTGATTTAATTTATAGATGGGGTAATGCAAAAGCATCTAATGGCGCTGAAGCCGGAATTTTAGATGGACAACATTGTGCAACTTGGATAAAAAAAGGGTACATCAATGAAGGAAAAATAGCTGTATTTGATAATAGAGCAACCTCACGAAATTCAAGGGTGCTTATAATATCAACCCCTATTAATACATCAACATTTGCATATAATACTGATAAAAACAAATCCTACTTGCCAAGTGAAGTCATTTGGAATTATAGTCAACCCTCTCTATCTGAAGGCCGGGGTGGCGGCGTACAAGGATTAACTAATGGAAATATCTTAATATGCGAAACTTCTAAAGGAAAATTAACAGAAATCACGATGAATAATGACACCTCGTGGATGTATGTGATTCCAATATCGGCTGATGGAGCTTTAACACAAGGAGCAGCGCTTAAAAATCGTGATGGGATGTTTAAATCCGAAAAATATTCTTCATCCTTTAAAGGTTTTGACGGGAAGAAGTTAGTTTCCGGCGCAACTCTTGAATTAAATCCAGAAATGCTATATGGTAAAATAGAAATTACTCCCGCGTTAGACACTATTAAACAATATGATTTCAAACTTGCATCCAATAAGAATTACTTAGTTTTAGATGAAAAAACACTTTTGTTTAATGAACCCATTTCTGTATATAATTCACAAGGCCAATTAATAGATAAACAGACAATTAAACCAAAGGCCAAATGGTATATTGGTTTATACAAGGAGGGCGTTTATTACTTTGAATGTAAAAAACAATACTTGAAAGTTTCAATTTCAAAGTGATTTTTTTAGCAAATGTAGTAGCTGTACAATTGTAAAATATATCCTGTTTTGTGAAGAATTTATTCCGTAAATTTGCGCAGCAAAACCACATCAAACCTCATGGAAGACATCAAACTTAATACAATTGAAGAAGCAATTGCCGATATAAAGGCTGGTAAAGTTATTATTGTAGTTGATGATGAGGATAGAGAAAATGAAGGTGATTTTTTAACAGCCGCTCGTAACGTCACTCCTGAAATTATAAACTTTATGGCCACTCATGGTCGTGGGCTAATTTGTGCTGCCGTTACCGAAGAAAAAGCGAGAGAGTTAAAATTAGAGCTAATGGTAACCTCTAATACAGCATTACACGAAACAGCATTTACTGTTTCTGTCGATTTATTAGGTTACGGATGTACTACCGGAATTTCAACAGCCGACCGTTCTAAAACTGTAAAAGCTTTAATTGATCCTAACATGAAAGCTTCCGATTTTGGAAGACCTGGACATATATTTCCGTTAATTGCAAAAACTGGTGGCGTTTTGCGTCGTACAGGGCATACCGAGGCAACCATTGATTTTGCTCGTTTAGCTGGATTTGAACCTTGTGGTGCTTTAGTAGAAGTATTAAATGAAGACGGAACTATGGCTCGTTTACCCGACTTGGTAAAAGTTGCCAAACAATTTGATTTAAAAATAGTCACCATTAAGGATTTAATTTCATACCGTTTAAGTAAAGAAAGCATCGTGACTCGCCAAGTTGAAGTTGATATGCCAACCCAATGGGGAGATTTTAAATTAGTTGCATACAAAGTGGATATAAATGGTGAAGAGCACATGGCTTTAGTAAAGGGTGAATGGGCAAAAGACGAAGCAGTTATGGTTAGAGTGCATTCTTCATGTGTAACTGGAGATATCTTCGGTTCTTGCAGGTGCGACTGTGGTCCGCAATTACATAAAGCGATGGAGTTGATTGAAAAAGAGGGAAAGGGTGTCATTGTATACATGAACCAAGAAGGCAGAGGCATTGGTTTATTAAATAAATTAAAAGCTTATAAATTACAAGAGCAAGGCAGAGATACGGTTGAAGCTAATTTAGAATTAGGCTTTAAAATGGATGAACGCGATTATGGTGTTGGCGCGCAAATTATCAGAGATTTAGGAATTAGAAAAATGAAATTAATTTCCAATAACCCCGTAAAACGGGTTGGATTAATTGGTTATGGTTTGGAAGTAGTTGAAAATGTTCCAATAATTATTCAGTCTAATCCTCACAACGAAAAATACATGCAGACCAAAAAAAATAAAATGGGGCATAGTATTTAGATTTTGGGCTATCGCTTCGAGCGGAGTCGAGAAGCAAAACCTGGCATAATATATCAATACCTATTTTAAAAAATGGCAATAGACTATCGCAACGGTGAACTAATCTTAATAAACAAACCATATACTTGGTCGTCCTTTCAGGCGGTCAATAAATTAAAGCATGCTTTAAAAAAACACCCTTCTTTATTATTAGATAATAAACTAGTTCATTTAAAAATTGGACATGCTGGAACTTTAGATCCTTTGGCAACTGGGTTACTCATTATTTGTACCGGCAAAAAAACAAAAGAAATTTCTTCTTTTCAGGATTTACCAAAAGAATATATAGGCACTTTTTTTATTGGCGCAACCACTCCTTGCTATGACAAAGAAAAAGAAATTGATTTTATTTATCCTACCGAACATATTAACGAAGAACAAATTCTCGAAACAGCAAAATCTTTTATAGGCAAGCAAGAACAAGTTCCGCCAATGTTTAGTGCTGTAAAAGTTGATGGTAAACGTTTATATAAATTAGCTCGTATTGGAGAAGAAATTGAATTAAAAGCTCGTCCCATTGAAATTTTAGAATTTGAAATAACGAGCTGCAAGTTGCCTCTTGTTGAATTTAGAATTATTTGCACCAAAGGAACTTATATTAGAAGTATTGCGCGTGATTTTGGTTTAGCATTAAACAGTGGCGCTTATTTAGATGCGCTTTGCAGAACCAAAATTGGTCATTTTTGTATTGAAGACTCTAAAACACCCGAAGAATTTATTACTGAAAATCCTTACTAAAACTATTAATTGGATTACCTCTAATTTACACGTTGTATTTTGGATATTGAGAAACATAATCAAAAAGCGTTTACTCTTAAGAAAGAGAATAGGATTTTTTTTGACAAACTCAAGCGTACAAAACCAAAAAATTTAGATCAGCAATTTCATAACTTACATGAAGAGGTATTTGAAAAAACAGATTGTTTAGCATGCGCTAATTGCTGCAAAACTACCTCCCCCATTTTTTATAACAGAGATGTTGCGCGCTTAGCAAAACATTTGCGCATAAGGCCCGGCGAATTTATTGAAAAATATTTACGCATTGATGAGGACAAAGATTATGTTTTAAGGGAGGCTCCTTGTCAGTTTTTAGATACTGATAACTTTTGTTCCGTTTATGAGGCAAGGCCAAATGCCTGCAGAGAATACCCTCATACTAACAGAAAACGCATGGAACAGTTACTAGATTTAACTTATAGAAATACATTTGTTTGTCCTGCAGTATTAGAAATTACGGAGCGGCTAAAGAAACTAATGTGAATAAATTGTTAGTTCGAGTGATTTTTTTATTTCAAAAATCGTATCGAGAACTTTCAGTCAAAAACACTTCTCGATATGCATTTTCAAAGAACAGAAAATGCTACTCGAAGTGACTTAAAATTAAGTTAGCTTTTTTACAAAAGCTTCACTTTATACTTCTCCGCCATTTTATGAAGTTGCTCATCAGTCACTTCATGTACATTTTTATGGTGGTGATAATTTTCAACAGTTACTACAAATAATACATACTTAAATTCGGCTGCTAATTTAAAATAGGGCTCTAACTCCCAATCCATAGTAAATGTATTGTGCACAAAAACCTTGGTCCTATTTTGCTGCATGGCATCTTTTGTATATTCTTCACACTGCTTATACGCTAAATGATTGTCCTTAAAATTAAATAAATATTCTCCTGTGGCTGCGTTGGTAAAAAAATCATCTACCGAAAAAATTGGATAGGTATTATTTTCTGATAGAACTTTAGCTAAAGTGGTTTTACCACTTCCAGGCAAGCCTCGTAAAAGAATTAGAGAATTTTTTGGCGACATGTTTTGAAATCGTAATGAATAACTATCATAAAGATAAAATAATTCTATTCGGTTTTCACAAAACAGCACTTATACCTTATATCGTAAACTTACAATAAGATTTCTGCCTGCAGCATTTATTCCACTTGCAAATACTCTATAACGATTGTCGGTTATGTTTTCACAAGCTACGTTTAATCGCAAACTTTTTGTAAGGTTAATTCCCACTCTCATGTTTAATGTAAACCATCCAGGCATATAGCCTTTTATTTTGTCTGCAGAATACGCCGCATTATCTTCTCCACTTGGACTATAATCATTTGCGTTTTTTTTGCCATTATAACGTACAAAAAACTCACCATCTATATTTTTTGCTTTGTAAATAATACTTGTTTGACCAAATAGAGGAGCTATATGATCTAAAGGCACAACCGTGTCGTTTTGCGAATCACTATAACGACCGTAAGTATAATTTAATACACTTTTAAAAGATACATTTGAATTAAAATCAAATTGCGCTCCTCCTGCTAATCCATAAATATAAGCTTTGTCGACATTTTGAGTTGCCAACACTTTACTTTTTGTACCATTATAGATTGCTGAATCACTTCCGTTTAATTTAAACTCTTTAACAACTAATACATTTGTTAAGTTTGTATAATAAGCAGCAATATCAAATTTATATCGACCATTAATGACCTTACTTAAATTTAATTCGAAATTATAAGTATACTCTGGTTTTAATGTTGGATTAGGAACAATTACGACATTTCCTGCGCTTTCAAAAACTTTACTCATGTCATCCACATTTGGAGAGCGAAATCCAGTACTCGTTAATACGCTCACTTTATAGTCGTTTTCTGATTTCCATGTAAATCCTAAATTTCCTGTAAGCGCTAGATTATTTTGCTTTGCAGTTTTAAAAGGGAATTTAAAAAAAGTGGTGTCTTTAAAATTACATGTTAAGGTTGTATTTGTAAAACGTAAACCATCGGTAATAATAAAGTTTTTATTTACTTCCCAAGAATGAGATAGATAAACAGCAGCGGTTGCCATTTTACTTCCACCATCGGCATAACGAGTATCTGCAAGGGTTTCAACAGTAGTAACAATGTCTTTAAAGTTTGCTGTTGACTTCACATCATTACTTGTTATTTCTAAACCATAACGTAGCTCGTGCTGCTCCTTTATTTGTTTATATACATCTACGTTAGCAGATAAAACTTCCACATCTTCATTTTGTGTTTTTCGGTTTGTGTTTTGAAATCTACGCGTTATACGCTCCTGATTTACTTTTTGATATGCCAAAATCACTTTCATATTATCAGAGATAACCGTTTTTCTGTCAAAATTTAAGGTATAAGCTGCTAATACTCGGTTTTGTGGTCCATAACCGTTTTCTGCAAACTTCAACTTTTCTCCCAAATAATCCCCTGCTAATCTATCATACCTCGGGATGAATGAAGAAGTACTATATTGAACGTTTAAGTTATGAGTTAAATGCTTGCCGGTTTTAATATTAAAACGTTGCATTAAATCAATCTGCTTATATGCACTTCCTATCTGCAAATTATTATTTGCGTTTAGACTCATGGTATCGCGATTATTAATGCGTTCAGAATAATAATTTCTATCCCACGTATTTGTATAACCTGTTAACTTCGTTGCACCACTCATCACATCTCCAAAGTCTGAAAAAGTAACATTAGTAAGTGAAGCACATTTTTTACCACCTAAATTAAAATCCAAATGTCCCGTTTTTTCTTGTGCAGCCGAGGCATAACGCACCATGGAGTTTACTTTAATTAGCATTTTACCATCCGTACTAAATTGTGCATTTTTAGTATAAAAGTGCATAACGCCTCCTAATGCATCGCTGCCATAAATTGTTGACGATGGTCCAAAAACAACTTCTGTTCTATCCAACATATTTGGATCTATTGTTGTAACATCCTGCAAATGTCCACCTCTGTAAATGGCGTTATTCATGCGCACACCATCAATCACTAATAAAACTTTGTTAGCTTCAAAACCTCTTAAAATTGGACTACCACCACCCGCCTGGCTCTTTTGAACAAACACTTGGCCAGTATTTTGTAATAAATCTCCACTAGTTGGTGGATTAGAAAACTCAATATCTTTTTGCTTAATAATTTCCATTTGATAAGGAATATCCATTTTAGATTCCGCTTTACGATTTGCCGAAAAAACAATTTCATCTAAGTTTACCGACTTTGCAGACAAATCAATTGAAATATCCTTAACTTCTAGCCCTATCCACATTTTTGTTGCAGTGTATCCAAGTTGAAAAACAAAGGCAGAGTCTCCTTTTAATAGGGCAGAAATATCTGCTATTCCTCTAATATTTGTTTTTGCTTGTTTGTTAGTTTTATCTTGAATAATTGCATTTTCCAGTGGTTCACGCGAAGCGGCATCTCTAACAACTATGTTTTGGGCAAACGTTAATCCTGAAAAAAAACTTCCTACAAATATTAAGAGATAATTTAAAAATATCTTCACGATCTTAGTGTGCATTAAATTAATAATCAAAATGTATAATTTTACGCAAATTAAAAGCAATAATTAAATTTTAATTATAATACTATTAAAACTGCCAAAAATATTCTACAAAATAAAGTTTATACGTTTAATTTACAAACATCAAACATTAGTCCTCATCTAAAATAAACCTAAAGGCAAATTATAATAAAATTAGTTCCTTTTTATAAACATAAAGAACGCCACCTTATAATCATATATTTGTTCTACACAAAATGCAGTTTTTAAATACGATAAAACAAAATTCAGCAATCATTCTTTTATTGCTGATAGCATGTGTTTTAAGATTTTATAATTTATTTAATTTACAATATACTTATGACGAATTAAGTGCATTAAATCGTTTAGAACATACTTCTTTGAATGAGCTTATTCAAAAAGGGGTTATGCCAGATGCCCATCCAGCATTAATACAGGTGTTTTTGTATTATTACGCTTTGTTGTTTGGAACAGAAGAATGGCTTATTAAACTTCCGTTTATGTTAGCTGGTATTTGCTCCGTTTATATTATATATGATATTGGAAAACGTTGGTTTAGCCAAACGGCAGCACTTTTAACTGCAACACTAATTGGTTGTACGCAATATTTTGTTTTTTACAGTGTTATCGCTCGTCCATATATCAGTGGTCTATTTTTATCCTTATTGGTGCTAAAATTTTGGTTGGAAATAATTTTTAATGACTCTGCTAAAACAAAGTATTATTTTTATTTTGCTTTATTTGCGGCGCTTTCAGCACTCAATCATCATTTTAGTATGATGTTTGCTGCCTTATGCGGCTTGATGGGTCTGTTTTTTTTAACGAAAACTACTACTAAAAAATATTTAATTTTTTGTGGTTTAGCTGTTTTATTATACTCACCACATTTTCCTATTTTAATTAATCAACTTAACACCGGCGGTATTGGCGTTTCAAGTGGTGGTTGGTTAAGTCCACCAGAAAATAATTTTATAGTAAATTTTATTTTGTATTTGTTTCATTATTCTTATGCTTTAATTTTTGCTTTTATTGGCATCATTACATTTGCATATTTTAAAACGGATAACAGTACTAGTACCAAACAAAATAAGATTCGCTTAGTGCTATTGTTATTGTTTGCGCTTACATTCCTTATTGGCTTTTACTATTCCATAAAAATTAATCCTGTTATTCAATTCTCCACTTTAATTTTTGCAGCTCCTTGCCTGCTTTTATTTTTGGCTTCATTTGCAGGAGAACTATCACTAAAAAGCAAATGGATAAGTATAAGTTTGCTCGCAATAATTTGTATTAGCACACTTATCCTTAAAAGAAATTATTATGCGCTAGTTTTTAATCAATCATGTGACACTTATATACAAACAGCAGATCTCATAGCTCAAGAAAAAGGAAATAATAATGTATACAGTTTGTTTAAAGGCGAGCTCTGGTTTTTAAACTATTACAAAAAAAAGTATCATTCTAATGCCAAATTTGACGTAATTGAAAACGAGGCAAAAAGTTTATTAGATTATAAAAACGTGTACGATACTTTATCTGCAAAGTATCTTGTTCTGGGTGATTTTAATCCCACTCAATTACTTCAAGCCTCGCTTTATTATCCTTTTGTTTACAAAAAAATAAGTGGGTATGGATATGAAGTTTATGTGTTGAGTAAAGAAAAAGCGGGTAGCAATTTGGAGTGCGAAAAATTTAATAAAACCCAAACTGATTTTATTAAAATCCCAAAGAAATTTATTTTAAACACTGATTTAATTATTTCTGATTCAGGTAAAAAATATTATAAAATTGACAACCTTAATGAATACCCTATTTCTTTTAAGATTAAAAACGCTGATTTAAAATGTAAAGAGGGACAAAGTATTGTAGCCGAAATTAAATATAAATCAAATACGCCCGTAAAAGCATTGTTGTGTGGCAGCACTGATGCCAATAAACAAAACCTACACTGGACTTCAAATAACATTGAGGCGTTTTACAATGCTGATGAAAAAATACAAACGGCCTATTTATCAATTTACGTGCCTGCAAATTTTAGTGCACTAGAAAACGAGTTAACTGTTTTTATTTGGAATGACAAAAAAGAAACCTTCTTATTAAAAGAATTTTCAGTTTATACATGGGATAATAATCCCTATCACTACGGACTATTATCAGACTTTTAATGATCTTTAGTAAATTAATTAAGCAAGAAAACGGTGACTAGTTACCCAGCTTAAATTTTATTCAGTTATACCAAAAAACTCGTTATAGCTAACCTCTTGTGTATCTAATTTACATGATGTTTTTAATACATCTATCACCTTTTTGCTGTACAAACCCTCAAATATTTTTTGCGCTTCTTTTTCTTTGCTTAAAATCCCCTCTACTATTTTTGCTACTTCGGCTTCATCTGGAACTTGGCCATAACGAGCAAATTGAGAACGCACATAATTTGCTGCTTCAACTTTTGCCTCATCAGCAGTAACAGTAATATTACTGTTTTTAATAATTTTATTTTCTATTAACTTCCATTGCATCGATTTTGCGTAAGATGGGTATTCTGCATCTACTTGCTCTTTAGTTAATGGCTTTTCGTTTACGGCCATTAACCAACGCTTTAAAAACTCATCTGGTAAGGTAATATTTAATTTTTCTACTAATGTTTTTTCTACAGTTTCAACAAATTTACGATCTGTGTCTTGCGTAAACATTAATGCCAATTCCGCTTTAATTTTATCTATAAATTCTACTTCAGAATTAATAGTTCCTGCGCCGTATAATTTATCAAATAATTCCTGGTTTAATTCCGCATCTTCCATTCGAGCGATATTACGAACCGTTAATTGTAAATTTGCATTAAAATTTTCTGCAACTTCTTTATCAATGCCTAATGACATAGATTTATCAACAGCTGAATCATATAATTCATTTGAATTGATAAAAATTTTATCTTCTTTTTTAGCACCAGTTAATTTTGCTTTCGCTGCTTCATTTTTTAAACGATCAATGCCAATACTAGTTGATTTAAAAACACCTCCAGGAACAATATTATTTTCTTCATCTAGTTCAACAATATCAATATAAAGCACATCGGATACTTCTGCAACTTCAGGGTTAGAAGGCTTTCCGTAATTACGTTTGACATCCTTTAAATATTTTTCTACTAATGCATCGTCTATCTTTACGGTATTGTATATAAATGTTTGAGACTTCTCTAAATTCACTTCGAATCGAGGCGCTAAACCTAAATCATAATTAAAAGTCCATTCCGTTTGGTTATCAAAATCAATCGTATTGTTTTCTTTTGGGATGGGGTTTCCTAATATTTCTATTTTATTTTCATTTATGTAATTGTAAAGCGATTCGTTTAATATTTTATTTATCTCATCCACTAATATAGATTTACCATGTTGTTTTTTAACTAATCCAACCGGCACCTTTCCTGGCCTAAAACCTGGCATTGAAATTTGCTTTTGTACTTTTTTTAATGCTCCCTCAACTTTATCTTGATAGTCATTTGGAGTAACCGTAATGCTTAATTCTGCATTTAATGCATTAATTTCTGTTTTAGATATATTCATGTTGCTATATTTTAATATTAATAAGGGCTGCAAAAATAAGGGATTTTAGCTAAAAATCAACTAATTAGATTTAATATTTATAAAAATAAGAGGAAAACAACGATGAGCTCTTTTTAACTTCAAGGTGGTAGTTGCTAAAGCCAAGATTATTAAAAAAGCCTTTAATGGTATTCAAGTACAACGGTTGCTGTCACTCAAAACTTTAGTGACTTTGGTAGCACATAAATTAAAAACTAGTGGGTTGCTAAATGGTTATTGTGAAAAACTAATTTCACATACCATTGAATATTATAAAGTCTTTAGCAAATTGCAGTATATAATAAATATAGATTTTGCAGAAACCAAGTCACACTCTTTTTTTTATTTTTCTAACATTCATACTGTTAGGGTTTATAAGTATGGTGTTTCCGGAAAAAGGAATATGTTTCAGTGAAAAATTATGTTTACACTACCCAACTTTTTCTTCCTTATTTTTTGAAAAAAAAGATGCTAAAGTTGATATAACAAGTATTATAAATTTAGCTGAAGAAAAAGATAAGCCAAAAGAAAAAAGTAATGATACAACCATTACAAATAGCGAGATGGTTGCAGATTCAATTATTAAAGTTGCAACTAGTATTCAATATAAAAATGCCAATAAATCTGCTTTGGCCAACTTCTTTATTGCTTTAAATACAATAACTAATCAAGAAAAGAGTGTCCGAATTTTACATTACGGCGATTCACAAATTGAAGGGGACAGAATAAGTGACTATCTGCGACTAAAACTACAATCGCAATTTGGTGGAGAGGGGCCTGGATTAATTTCATTTATGCCGGTAGCGCCTAGCGTAATTAATAAATTATCTTGGAGCGCAAGTTGGGACCGATATCCAGTATTTGCTGGAAAAGACAAGCGCGTTAAGCATAATAACTTTGGCGCCTTAGCGCACATTACGCGATTTAATAATTATATCACTATAACTGATACTACGCAATATAAATCCGCCTGGGTAAAAATTGTTACCAGTAAAAATGGGGGGCCGAAAGCGGCAGCATATAAAAAAATGAAATTATTTTACGGAGGCGCTCAAAACAAAACGTACGTTGAGTTATATGAAAACGGAAGTTTAAATAATTCTGATTCGTTAAATGCCGGCGGAAATTTTAATATAAAAGAATTTACACTTAACCAAAGTGCTTTATTACAAGAATTTAAGTTTAAAGGAAAAGATAGTCCCGATTTTTATGGGGTTTCGCTTGAAGGCAACAAAGGGGTTATGGTAGATAATTTTGGATTAAGAGGTAGTTCGGGAACTTTTTTTAATCAAATTAATTATGGCCAATTAAAGCAATTTTACGATTACCTAAATTCTAAATTAATTATCCTTCAGTTTGGTGGCAATGCATTACCATATATGACTACAAAAGAACAGGCAGATAATTTTGGAACCTATTTAAAAGCACAAATATTAACTATAAAAAAGTTAGCGCCCGAGGCTTCTATTTTGATTATTGGCCCTGCAGATATGAGCGTGAAAGTTGGAGCAAATTATGAAACGCATCCGCAACTCGAAAACTTAAGGGATGCTATAAAAAGAAACGCCTTTGAAACCGATTGCGCTTTTTTTGATATGTATAATTGCATGGGCGGAAAAAACAGCATGGTATCGTGGGTTGAACAAGGTATTGGCGCTAAAGACTATATTCATTTTAGTTCAGGTGGCGCGCGTAAAATAGCAGTACTATTATATTCCTCGCTGATTAATGATTATACCTCATTTACAAAAACTAAAAAATAGAATAAAAAATTAATGCCAAAATATAGCACTATACTACTAAAAAAATCAACCTTACTTTTAATAGGTGTTTTATTTTATGCCTTTTGTTTTATGTCCTTTCAGTTAAAAGCACAGAAATATCCTTTTATAAAGTACGATCAAAGTAAATTGTATTTTAGTAAGGATAGTTCTCGGTTTATGGATTTTTATAAAAAAATTGATGATTTAAGGGAAGGAAAACGTAATAAAGTAAGCGTGATACACTTTGGCGGCTCACATATTCAAGCGGGTTTTTGGACAGAAGTTTTAATGGATGGTTTTCAAAGCATCGGTAATTTTAAAGGGGGAGGGACTTTTATTTTCCCATTCAAAATAGTGAAAAGTAATAGCCCACATTTTTTTAAATCTTTTACAACCGGCAAATGGGTTCGTAAAAGAAATGCTTTAGCCAAAGAAATGTGTGACAATTTAGGTTTGGCAGGAATAGCCGGTATTAGTAATGATAGCGCAAACACATTTGGATTTAAACTACTAAAAAATAATCATCATCAAGCTTTTAATACATTGCGTGTGTATCATAATTTTAACCCAAGTTTTAATTTTTTTATGGACGAACAAATTGGTTTAAAGTTTACTAGAAAGGATTTTAAAAAGGAAAGTTATTCTGAATATTATTTTGAAAACTACATCGACTCAGTAAATTTTAATTTAGTAAGGATAGATACGATCATTAAAAATTTTATGTTACGTGGTTTTAGTATTGAAAACTCTAACCCTGGATTTTACTATGCATCTATTGGTGTGAATGGAGCAAGCACTTCCTCATATTTAAAATGCCAAGAGTTTGTGAATGAATTAAAAGGTATTCCACCCGACTTAGTAATTTTTTCATTAGGAGTTAACGATACACATAGTGTAAATTTTTCAAAGGAACAGTTTATATCAAATTATGATAGTTTAATTGCGCTTGTAAAAATAGCATCTCCAAACTGCTGTTTTTTATTTACAACAGTTACAGATAATTTTATGACACGGAGAACCTCCAACAAAAGGCCTATTAAAGCTCAAGAAGCTATATTTGAATTAATGAATAAACATAACGCTGCCGTATATGATTTGTATTCTGTAATGGGTGGTTATAAATCTATTTACAAATGGTATAAAGCGGGGTTGGCAGCAAAGGATAAAGTGCATTTTAGTGGACGAGGTTATACTACTTTAGCAAATTTAATGTTTGACGCCATTAACAGAAGCTACAAGTATAATAGAAAGATAAAATAAAGTTGAATGATGTGCTTACATATTTACCGTCTTGTTTCTTTTTTGTAAAAGGACAACCTGTTATTTTTACACAACTTTACTTTTGGGGATTTTTTGTGGTAGTACTAGGAATCTATTCTTTGATTTATAAAAAAAACACGCTCAGAACGTTTTACTTGTTATTAGTTAGTTTTTTCTTTTACTATAAAACAAGTGGTATCTTTTTAATATTACTCATCTTCACTATAATTAGTGATTATAATTGGGGGCGACTCATTTATCAAAGTAAATCCGACACTCAAAAAAAGGTATATCTAACAATTAGCTTACTGCTTAATTTGTTTTTATTGTGTTATTTTAAATACGCTTATTTTTTTACAGAAAGTGTTAATCAATTAGCTGGAACTGAAATTTCTTTTTTTAATCACTTCACACAATTTAGTAATACATTTTTAGGCACAACTGATCCGGTAGATAAATTAATTTTACCCGTAGGTATTTCTTTTTTCACTTTTCAGTCTATATCGTATACAATTGACCTGTACAGAGGCAAGGTAAGTCCCGTGAAATCTATTTTTGATTATGGTTTTTTTGTTTGCTTTTTTCCGCATTTAGTGGCTGGACCTATTGTAAAAGCAAACGAGTTTTTATATCAAATTTATCAAGAGTATAGTTTAACACGCAAGGAATTTGGTTATGCTATTTTTTGGATATTAAATGGTTTAGGGAAAAAGATATTAGCAGATTATATTGCCGTCAATTACATTGATCGTATTTTTGATAATCCAAATTACTATTCAGGAGTAGAAACTATTTTCGGAATTTTTGGTTATTCTTTACAAATTTATGCTGATTTTAGTGGTTACACCGATATTGCAATTGGCGTTGCTTTATTATTAGGTTATCGTTTAAAAACTAACTTTAAATCGCCATACAAAGCGCAAGACGTTAGTGAGTTTTGGAAGCGTTGGCATATTTCTTTATCAACCTGGTTAAAAGATTATTTATACATTCCTTTAGGAGGAAATAAAAAAGGAACTATTGGTTCATACATGTGTATTGCTTTCCTTTCTGTTGTATTAGTGATGCTTACAGGAAAAATTTGGTTGTTACTTGTCTTATTGTTTATAGCAATAATTTTTGTTCTATTAGCTTATTTCTTTCCTAAAGTAAAACAAAGTGTAAACACAAATATTAATTTACTAGTAACAATGTTACTTGGCGGTTTTTGGCATGGTAGTTCATGGTTGTTTATCATTTGGGGTGGATTAAACGGCTTAGGATTAGTAATTCACAAACTTTGGCAAAACATTTCTCCGTTTAAAAACACTAGTTCTTTTTTTGTAAAAGGCATCTTAGTATTTATAACTTTAGCTTTTATAAGCTTTACACGTATATTTTTTAGAAGCGACAGCTTAGATACCGTTAGTTTAATTTTTGATAGAATAATAAATCATTTTGGCGTCGCATTAACGTTAAATATTATCCAAGGTTACGCCGTAGTGTTTTCAGTTATTTTAATTGGTTATTTAATACATTGGATACCAGAAAGCTTTAAAGAAAGGTATCGATTGAAATTTGCAGAATTATCTTTACCCGCTATGACTTTAGTAACAGTAGTATTTGTGTTTTTTATTTATCAAATGGTAAGTGGCGAAATGCAGCCATTTATTTACTTTCAGTTTTAAGTAATTTAGCAAAACATTCCAGAAACAAAGCGTTGAAAAATAAAGGTTATTTCAGAGGAGTCATATCAACTTCTATTAATCGCTCTTCTTGTCTGTTAGGAGGAAGGCCTTGCTTTAAAAACATCAATTGACCTGTTGGTCCTGCAATAAACGTTTCAATACCTTTACCTAAACTAAATTCAGCTGAACGACGAATGATACAAATATTGCGGCACAATGGATAATTTTTAGTGGCGATATTTGATTGATCTGGCATATAAGAAATTTCATTATTGTTTTTAGAAACTGCTAAAATTTTAACTGTATTTAAAAATGCTTTCGTTGTGTTATCATCTTTATCGCTTAACCATGCATAGTCGCAAACACCAATAGATTTTGGGTTTTCTGAAATTGCCTTAATTAATTCAGATGTATTATTTAAAGCTGTACAATTTTTTCCGAAGTTTTGTAAAGGAATTAAAGAATCTTTCAACTGACGCGTGCTACCAGAATTTGCATTATCAAAAACAATATTGATATGTTGTCCTTTGATAAAAGTGCTATCATTTCCTTGTAATAATTCTGTCAATTCTTTAATAGAAATTGTAGAATCATTAAACGTTTTACTCACAATAAATGCAATAGCATCGCCAGCCACAATAGATGTTTGCGGAAAAATGTTTTTTGCTTGAAATTGAGCTAATTCCTTTTTTGTTAACTCACGAGAGATGGCAATTACTTTACTACTATCATTATATAATGCTTCTATACAAGCTTTTTCATCAGAAGTTCTCAAAATAATATCTGCATATTTATATGTTGTTTGAAATGTATAAATTTGATTTTTAATATGTAGAGTCAATCCTTCATCATAAAACAAATTTGTTTTTCCTGAAGTTGGAGAATCTTTTTTTGTGATGTCTTCTTTTAATCCACAAGAGAAAATAAAAAGAGATAAAATAATAAATAGAAAAGTAAATTTCATTATATGAGTATTTAAGCGAAATCGAAATTAATAAATATTTTACTAAATAGGTCTGCTAAAAATTACTAGCACATATATCACAAGTCATTTACAAAAATGCTGTTGAGTTTAACTCAATAATCTAATAGATTTTTTAAGTGCTTCAATAAACAAATCCACTTCTTCAAAAGAATTATAAAAAGCAAAGGAGGCCCTAATAGTTCCGGGGATATTATAAAATTGCCAAAGCGGCTGCGTACAGTGATGTCCGCTTCGAACAGCAATTCCGTATTTATCAAGTAAAGTTCCAATATCAAATGGATGAATAGCACCAACATTAAATGATATCACAGACGTTTTATATTTAGTATTTCCGTATATTACTAAAGCTTCAATTTCATTTAATTGCTTGGTGGCATATTGTAATAATTCGTGTTCGTGCTTTTGAATATTCTCAAATCCTAATTGAGTAACATAATTTATAGCTGCTGCCAAACCAATACCCCCTTCAATATGCGGAGTACCCGCTTCAAACTTTAACGGAGCATCAGCAAATTCCGTTTTTTGTAAAGTGACTGTTTTAATAATTCCGCCACCGGTTTGATAAGGTGCAAATTTAGTTAACCATTCTTCTTTTGCATATAAAACACCAACGCCTGTTGGTCCAAATAATTTATGTCCACTAAACACATAAAAATCACAATCCAAATCTTGTACATCAGGTTTTAAGTGAGGAACCGCTTGCGCGCCGTCAATTAATATAGCGGCCCTCCTCTTATCCTCCCTGAGGGAGGAAGATAGAACATGTATTTGTTCAATCATTTCTTTAACAGGATTAATTGTTCCAAGCGTATTAGAAATTTGAGTAAACGCCACTAATTTTGTTTTGGAAGAAATTAATTTAGGAAGTTCGTCTAAAATTAATTCACCTGCTTCATTTATAGGAATAAATTTTAAAACAGCTTTTTTTTCTTCGCATAACAATTGCCAAGGAACAATATTACTATGATGTTCCATCTGTGTAATGATGATTTCATCACCTTCGGCAATAGCTAATTTTCCAAAACAATGTGCAACTAAATTAATAGAATCAGTTGTTCCTTTAGTGAAAATTATTTCAGTGGTTAGTTTGGCATTTAAGTGCAGTTGAATGGTTTTACGCGCTTCTTCGTAAGCAATGGTAATTTCTCTGCTTAAAGTATGAACACCACGATGAATATTTGAATTTTGAAAAGAATAATAATGAGCGATGGCATCAACAACTACTTGAGGTTTTTGAGAAGTTGCAGCATTATCAAAATACACTAACGGTTTGCTATTAACGGTTCGTTTTAAAATGGGGAAATCGCTGCGTATTTTATTGATGTCTAACATACTATTTTGGGTTTTTTTGGTGACTTCGAGATCGTAAGTCACCCTAAAATTAAAGTGCTTTTTCAAATAAATGTAATACTCTTTCTTGCAAGGAAGGGATTTCAATTTTATTTATTAATTCCTGAGCAAAGGCTTGTAATAATAATTTACGAGCGGCTTCTTCTCCAATACCACGAGCCTTTAAATAAAACAACGCTTCTGTATCTATTTTACCCGTTGATGTTCCGTGCGAACATTTTACATCATCAGCGTAAATTTCTAATTGTGGTTTTGTGTTTATTGTGGCATCGTCACTCATCAAAATATTTTTACTACTTTGATAAGCATTAGTTTTTTGTGCGTCTTTACGAACAAATATTTTACCGTTAAATGTTCCTATAGATTTATCTTTGGCGATACCTTTATACAATTCATTACTTTCGCAATGAGGCATTTGGTGATCAATCAAAGTATGGTTATCTATTTGCTGAGTTCCTCTGGAAATAAACAAGCCATTTAAATGTGCTTCACTGTTAGATTCTGATATAACCACATTGTGATTGTTGCGAACTAACTCTCCGCTTAATGTAGCTGTTGTATTGCTGTAATTAGAATACTTGCTAATTTTTACCTGATTTGTATTTACAGAATAAGATAATGAACCTTCATTTTGAAATGTATAACACGTTAGCTTCGCGTTTTCGCCAACAAATTTTTCGCTGACAAAATTGGAAAAAACTTTTCCTGATCCGACATTAAAAAAACTTTCAACTAAAGTAACCTCAGCACTTGCGCCAATATGAATAAAACTGCGTGCGTTTGTTACAATATTAGAACTTCCACTATTCACATAAATAATATGAATTGGCATAGGAATAGTATTATTTTTATCTATTTGAAAAAAGATGCCATTTCCACTAAATGCTGTATTTAATGCAATTAATGCGTCAGTTTCAGATTTTGCCTGAGAGGATAATAATGCTTTTTCTTCAGCCGATAATTCTGTAAGTGAGTGAATCGTTAGTCCTTTAACAATAATTTTTTCACTTAAATCCTGATTATAATTTCCGTTAACTACTACTAAATTAATTGCTTCCTCTAATTTTAGTGGTGCAATATCTGCATAAGTTAATTCATTAAAAGTTTGCTCAACAACTTTAAACTCTTTACGAAGAACAGCTTCAACATTACAATATTTGTAATCTTCGTGCTTATTATTTGGAATTCCTTTGTCTTCTAAAAGTCTAATGGCAGAAACAATTTCCGCATCAGGCATAAAGGCAATTTTACTAGA
Source organism: Bacteroidia bacterium (assembly GCA_044357775.1). Taxonomy (GTDB): domain Bacteria; phylum Bacteroidota; class Bacteroidia; order B-17B0; family Aurantibacillaceae; genus UBA4416. The sequence goes on from JBIKOX010000007.1 coordinate 30,125, forward strand.
ATTTTTTTGTAATTGCTCTAGCAAATTTTGTGTTACAGCACTTTTATTTTCTACTACCATTTGGTTATGAAAGTTTGTTTGTTATGAAAGTTTAGAAAGTTTTTTACTCTCTAAACTATTTTTCTTTTGCAATCTTAAATAAGAGATAAATCCGCTTATTGTTTTACTCACTTCAATTACTTTATTATTAATACTATCAAATTCGTTTTGCGAAATATAGCTTTGATTTCTCGCAATATATAACCGTGCTCTTAATTCTCCAGCAGAAGCTTTTGCAACTAAAAGAAAATAAATAAATTGATTATTTCCTTCACACTCAAACCCTTCTGCAATATTAGAAACAACAGAAACGGACGCTCTTCGCATTTGATCTTTTAAGCCAAAATCTTTAGAAAACTTATCATTGTTTGAATGCGAATATATTAAATCAGAAAGTTCTAAAGCTTTTTGCCAAGCAATAATATCTTCAAATTTTAATATAGTAGCCATAAAAACTTTCTAAACTAATTAACTTTCTAAATTTTCAAACTCAGCTTTTATTTCATCATAACCTTTCGCTTCTAACTCAAGCGCTAATTCTTTTCCGCCACTTTTTACAATACGACCTTTGTAAAGAATATGTACAAAATCAGGAACGATATAATCTAATAAACGTTGGTAGTGAGTAATTAAAATGGTTGCATTATCTTTTGATTTTAATTTGTTAACTCCGCTTGCTACAATGCGCAAAGCATCAATATCTAAACCACTATCCGTTTCATCTAATATAGCCAATTTAGGATTCAACATTGCCATTTGAAAAATCTCATTACGTTTTTTTTCTCCGCCACTAAAACCTTCGTTTACACTACGACTTGCTAGTTTAGAATCTAACTCTACTAATTTCGATTTATCTTTTACTAATGCTAAGAAATCTTTAGCTGGCATTTCTTCTTGTCCGTGGTAAGCACGAATTTCGTTTAAAGCAGTACGTAAAAAATTAATGTTACTTACCCCTGGAATTTCTACAGGATATTGAAATGCTAAAAATAAACCTTCGCGAGCTCTGTCTTCTGCAGATAAATCCAATAAATTTTTATCATTAAAGGTTACTTCTCCTTCAGTCACATTATAATCTTGACGGCCAGCTAAAACGCTTGATAAAGTTGACTTTCCAGAACCATTTGGCCCCATAATAGCGTGAACTTCTCCAGCTTTTACTTCTAAGTTAATGCCTCTTAATATTTCTTTGTCGCCTATTGAGGCGTGTAAATTTTTTATGCTTATCATATGATTACAGATTTGAAAATTACAAATTACAGATTTGAGCTAACTTAAAAATGCTGTAATCTGTACCTTTAATTATTCTTTTTTTGATTCGTATTGTTTTAAATATTTTATAAATCCTGCTAATTGCTTACTTGTTGATAATGCTTTTTCATTTATAGTAATGTACTCGTCTTCATTCAAATAATTTAATAATCGCGCAACCTTTAATTGTGTTCTCAATTCTCCACATGAACCTTTTGCTATTACTAAAAAGTAAAGAAATTGTTTCTTACTATCTCTTTCATAACCCTCTGATATATTCGATGGCACCGATACTGATGCTCTACGAATTTGATCCTTTAATCCATAATCTTTAACAAACAATTCTGTATTTGTTAATCTGTAAATATCGGCACACAAATTCATACTTGTTTTCCATACTTCCAGCTCTTCAAATTTTTCAATCGTTGCCATAATCTTTTTAAACTATCCTTTTTTAATCTGTCAATCTGCAATTTGTTAATTTGCAATCAAACACTACCCCACACTTCCTTCTAAACTAATTGCTAATAATTTTTGTGCTTCAACAGCAAACTCCATTGGTAATTTATTTAATACTTCTTTGCAATATCCGTTAACAATTAAACCAATCGCTTTTTCGTTATCAATACCGCGTTGCTTGCAATAAAATAATTGATCTTCACCAATTTTACTTGTTGTTGCTTCGTGTTCTACAACGGCTGATTTATCTTTTATTTCAATGTATGGAAATGTATGCGCTCCACATTTATCTCCCATTAACAAACTATCACATTGCGAAAAGTTACGAGCGTTGCTTGCTCCTTTTTTAATTTGCACTAAGCCACGATAACTATTATTACTAAAGCCTGCTGAAATTCCTTTTGATATAATAGTGGAACGTGTGTTCTTTCCAATATGAATCATTTTTGTGCCGGTATCAGCTTGCTGATAGTTATTAGTAACTGCAACCGAATAAAATTCGCCAACGGAATTATTTCCTTTTAAAATAACAGAAGGATATTTCCAAGTCACTGCAGAGCCTGTTTCAACTTGTGTCCAGCTAATTTTAGAATTATCTTCTAAACAAATTCCACGCTTTGTTACAAAATTAAAAATTCCACCTTTCCCATCTTTGTCACCAGGGTACCAGTTTTGTACTGTGCTATATTTTACTTCAGCGTTTTTATGCGTAATGATTTCTACAACCGCTGCGTGTAATTGATTTTCGTCGCGTTGAGGAGCAGTACAACCTTCTAAGTAAGATACATAAGCATCTTCATCCGCAATAATTAAGGTACGCTCAAACTGACCAGTACCACTAGCGTTTATACGAAAATACGTTGACAATTCCATAGGCGAACGAACACCTTTTGGAATGTAACAAAATGAACCATCAGTGAACACAGCAGAGTTTAGTGCCGCATAAAAATTATCTGTTGGAGGCACCGCCATACCCATGTATTTCTTTACTAATTCAGGATGATCTTGAACAGCTTCGCTGAAGGAACAAAAAATAATTCCTTTTTCAGCTAAGGTTTCTTTAAAAGTTGTTTTTACAGAAACGCTGTCAAATACAACATCAACTGCAATATTGCTTTGCACGCCACTCAATCGTTTTTGTTCGTCAATTGAGATTCCTAATTTTTCGAATGTTTTTAATAATTCAGGATCTACTTCATCTAAACTTGCTAATTCCTTTTTAGGTTTAGGTGCCGAGTAATAAATAATCTCTTGAAAGTTTGGTTTTGTATAGGATACATGTGCCCATTCAGGCTCTACCATGTTTTGCCAATTACGAAACGCTTTTAAACGAAATTCCAACATCCATTCTGGTTCGTTTTTTTTAGCTGAAATAAATTTAATGATGTCTTCGTTTAACCCTTTAGGCGCCTCATCAGCGGCAATATCGGTTATAAAGCCCCACTCGTAATCTTTATTTATATGTTCTTCTAATATCTCG